>JAHIUV010000078.1 GCA_018817035.1 Candidatus Omnitrophota bacterium
AGTTAAACAGGCCATCAAGGAATTTAAAAAAGCAATAGCCTTGGATCAGGATTATCTGGAAGCGCATGTGGCGCTCGCTGTGCTCTTTGAAACAGAGAAAAGAATAGAAGAGGCCGTTGAACAATATAAAACCGCGATCAGCCTTAACCCGACAAACGCCAATCTTTATCGCCAGTTAGCGCAGTTGTATTTTCGGACGAACTCCATAGATGATGCTGTAGCGCAGTACAGGCTTTTATTGAAGTTTGACCCTGAAGACATTGCCGCGTATATCGAACTGAGCTATATTTATATAGCGGATTCCAGGATCGACGAAGCAATGGGTACATTGAAAGAAGCGTTGCTGTTTGGGAGACGGCAGCAGGATATCCACATGGCCCTGGGTTTTTGTTACAGCGAAAAAGGCGATAAGTTTGCCGCGATCGACGAGTACAGGGAGAGCATAAAGGCGGATCCTTTTAATCCAAAGGCCCATTTTTATCTCGGAGGCATGTACGAAGAAATAGGGGATCGCGCCAAGGCGATCCTGCAATTAAAGAGGTCTCTCGAGCTGAACTCGGACGATCCCGAGGTTTTGAATTATCTCGGATATATATACGCTGAGGCGGGGGAGAATCTGGATGAGGCGGACGCGCTTATAAGAAAAGCACTCGACATACAGCCTGACAACGGAGCATATATAGACAGTCTTGGCTGGGTGTATTATAAGAAAGGCATGTTTGAAGAGGCCAGTAAAGAACTGGAGAGAGCAAAAGATATCATAGGAGAGGATCCTGTGGTATATGATCATCTTGGGGACGCTTATTTTAAAGCGGGAAACACGGATAAAGCGAGAGCGGCATGGGAACGATCATTGGAGATATGGGATAATAACAAAATAAAAGAAAAGTTAAAAAACCTCGGAGCAGAGCTTGTTCTGCAAAAATAAAATTATGACTAAAAATCTTGACGTGCAACAACTGGAAAAAATAGCAAATGAGATCAGAATAGAAATACTTAAGATGCTTACCTGCGCGGGTTCCGGGCATACGGGAGGCTCGCTTTCTATGGTAGAGCTTCTGACGGGATTATATTTTTATAAATTCCGGTGCGACCCGAAAAAACCTTTTTGCGATACGCGTGACATGTTTATTTTGTCAAAGGGCCATGGTTGTCCCGCGCTATACGCGGTCCTCGCGCAGATGGGATTTTTTGAGAAAAAAGAACTCTGCACTCTCAGAAAACTTGGAACGAGATTACAAGGGCATCCACAGAAAGGCTTGCCCGGCGTGGAGGTCTCGAGCGGGTCTCTGGGGCAGGGCCTTTCCATCGCTAACGGATGCGCTCTGGCAGCCAGGCTGAACAATGATAAAAAACGCATATATTGCCTCATGGGAGACGGCGAACTGGACGAAGGCCAGGTCTGGGAGGCTGCTCTTACAAGCGCGCATTATAAACTGGATAATGTTTGCGCCATAGTGGACAACAATGGGTTTCAAATAGACGGCAGAACTGAGGACGTCAAAGCGCTTGAACCCCTTAAGGAAAAATGGCAAGCATTTAACTGGGAAGTCCTGGAAATAGACGGCCACAGCATTAAAGAGGTAACGGCCGCTTATGATAAAGCTGAGACCATAAAAGGCAAACCGACTATTATTCTGGCGCATACAGTAAAAGGCAAAGGCATTTCATTCTTTGAGAACCAGAATAAATATCACGGTGTGGCCCCGACAACAGAAGAACTCGCGCAGGCTATAAAAGAATTGACTTTATAAACAAAGGAAAGAGAAAAAACGTTATGGATAAAAAGCCCACAAGGGATGGATTTGGCGAAGGCCTGGTAGAACTCGGGGAAACAAGGCAGGATGTAGTAGTGCTTTCAGCCGACCTTACCGCGTCTACGCGCGCGGATTGGTTCAAGAAAAAATTCCCGGATAGGTTTTTTTCAATGGGAGTGAGTGAACAAGATATGATGAGTACTGCCGCCGGCTTCGCGCTTTCGGGCAAAGTGGCTTTTGCGTGCACTTTTGGGGTGTTTGCCGCGGGCAGGGCATGGGACCAGATAAGAGTTTCGGTCGCGTACATGGATCTTAATGTTAAGATCGCCGGAACGCATGGAGGAATATCGGTCGGTGAAGACGGACCCACTCATCAGGCTATAGAAGAGATAACTCTTATGCGTGTGCTGCCCAATATGACTGTTATCGTTCCTTGTGATTCAGCCGAGGCGAAAAAAGCTACTATCGCCAGCGCATCCTATGAAGGCCCTGTTTATCTTAGGCTTGGCAGGGCGAAAGAGCCTGTTATTACTAAAGAGAAAGGTGTATTCGAAATAGGTAAAGCTGATATTATGAAAGACGGGAAAGATGTAACGATCATAGCGTGCGGCCATGAGGTGCATGAGGCCTTGGCCGCGTATGATATGCTGAAAAAGAAAAATATAAGCGCCCGGGTCATCAATCTGCATACTATAAAACCGATGGATAATGACGCTATAGTGAAAGCGGCAAAAGAAACAGGAGCGATTGTTACCGCTGAAGAGCATACGATAGCGGGCGGCATGGGGAGCGCTGTAAGCGAGTTATTGTCTCAGCAATTTCCCGTGCCTATAGAGTTTATAGGGATAAAAGACAGGTTTGGGGAATCCGGCGCGCCGGAGGAACTTTTCAAGATATTTAAATTGACCGCCGTTGATATCGCAAAGGCGGCTGAACGGGCAATAGCGAGAAAAAACAAATAAGCTTTCAGCTATTAGCCTTCAGCCATCAGCTGCTGAAAGCTGAAAGCTGATAGCTGACAGCTAAAATGCGACAGTTCACAGTTTATGCGCCGGCCAAATTAAATCTATATCTGGATGTCCTGGAAAAACGGCCGGACGGATATCATAATATAAAAACGCTCTTTGAAAAAATAGACCTAAAGGACGAGATCGTAGTAAAAGAAAAAAAGGCAGGGCTTGATATAAAAGTAGAGCCTTTTGGCGCTTGTCCCGCGGGCAGGGATAATATCGCCTGTAAGGCTGTCCGGAGGCTCCTTGAAGAAGCAGGGGCGGATATAGGCTTGGAAATACTTATTAAAAAGAACATACCTGTTTCAGCTGGGCTGGGCGGAGGGTCCAGCGACGCGGCGTCATTACTGCGATCGATAAATCAGATCTTTGAGTTAGGCGTTAAGGTTGAAACTCTTAAGCATATAGCGAGTGAAATAGGAAAAGATGTCCCTTTTTTTATGTCGGATATGGTTTTCGCGGAAGGCACAGGCTCAGGGGAATCATTAGAGCCTGTGGACGCGGATTTTTCTTTTTCACACATAATAATAAAACCGGATATCGCGATCTCAACGGCTGAGATGTATAAAAGACTGGATAGCCGCGGACGCCGTTCCGCAGGTAAGAATATCGC
>JAHIUV010000013.1 GCA_018817035.1 Candidatus Omnitrophota bacterium
GAACGATATTTAAAAGGAAGCATCAATTGTTCCCGGCATTGAGCAAAGACACTGAGGATGCCGACATTGTAAAAGAGAAGCATCAAGTTCTCGACTCACTGCGTTCGCTCGAACAATATTCTTCGAGCGAAGTCGAGAAGTAGCTAACTTCACAAAACTGCAATGCACTGTGAAGTTAAGGACTTGACGGGCAGTGTAGTTTCATTGTAAAATATTTAATTTCAAACAGATAAGAAAGGGAGGTTCACAGTGTACGCAGTAGTCGAAACAGGCGCAAAGCAGTATAAGGTATCAAAAGGGGATTCGTTCAAAGTGGAAAAATTGTCTCTGGAAGACAAAAAAGATGTAACTCTGGACAAGGTGCTTTTTATTTCAGATAAAAAGGACATCACTGTAGGCAAGCCTTACATAAAAGGGGCGTCTGTGGTTTGCGAGGTCGAGGGAGAAGAGCAGAGCAAGAAAACCATTTCTTTTAGGTACAGAAGAAGGCACGCGAGCTCCAAAAAGAAAATAGGTCACAGGCAGAACTACACAGTTTTGAAAGTAAAAGAACTCAAAATAGGAGGATAACGTGGCACATACCAAAGCACAGGGAAGTTCGAAGAACGGTAAAGAGAGTAACTCGCAACGTCTTGGGGTCAAGCGTTTCGGCGGCCAGGTCGTGAGCGCCGGTAATATCCTGGTCAGGCAGAGGGGGACTAAGTTTTTTCCCGGTGCCGGAGTGGGTATCGGCAAGGATGATACTTTGTTCGCGTTAAAGGCCGGCGTCGTAACGTTCGGTAGCTCCAGAAAGATCAGCGTAGTTTAAAACGTTATGTCATTGCGGTCCCCGCGCCAGCCAGAGGCTGGTCCGCCTCTGGCGGAAAAGGGGAGAAGCAATCTCGAGGGATTATGTTTATTGACCACGCTGGGATAAATGTCAAAGCCGGAGACGGCGGAGATGGCTGTAATAGTTTTTCCAAGGGCAGGTTCCAGAGATATAAGAGGCCTGACGGAGGGCCCGGCGGCAAAGGCGGGGATATAATTATCAAAGCGGACAATAATGTCCAAACTTTGATTGATTTTTATTACCGAAAACATTTTAAGGCTGAAGACGGCACTAATGCCAGTAGTAACCATAAAAAAGGTCATGAGGGTAAAGACCGCGTGATAAGAGTGCCGATAGGTACTCTTATAAAAGACAGTGACGAGGATATTACTTATTGTGACCTGAACGAAGCCGGCCGTTCGGTGATAATATCTAAGGGCGGCAAAGGCGGCAAAGGTAATTCACGTTTTAAGGATGCCACGCCCGGGAAAGACGGCGAAGAAAAAAATATTACTTTGGAATTAAAACTCGTTGCCGATGTGGGTATTATCGGTTATCCAAACGCGGGAAAATCCAGCCTTGTCTCGCGAATATCAAATGCTAAAGTGAAAATAGCCAATTATCCTTTTACCACAAAGACGCCTACGCTCGGCATGGTAAGGATGGGCGAGGAAAGAAGTTTTGTCGTGTGCGATATACCGGGGCTGATAAAAGGCGCGCATGCCGGCAAGGGGCTGGGCGATGATTTTTTAAGGCACGTTGAAAGGACAAAAGTTTTAGTCCATATGATAGACATGGCGGCCATGGATGGCCGTGATCCGGCGTCTGACCTGATTTCGATAAACAAAGAGCTGGTGCTATATAACGAAGACCTTCTGGATCGCCCGCAGGTTATCGCGGTCAATAAAATGGACATGCCGGAGGCCTTGAAAAACCTGAAGATCTTTAAGAAAAAAGTAAAAAAGAAAATTTACCCGGTATCATGCGTTACGGGTGAAGGCATAAAAGAATTACTGGAAGCAGTATATAAGAAACTGCGGTAAACTAGAAAATATCGGTTGCCGTATAGTTCTCGACTTCGCTCGAACAATATTTTTTAAGCGAAGTTCTGAGATTGTCTGTCAGTGGCGGTATAGTCAAAGGGCAATATTCTTCGAGCGAGTGAAGCGAGTCGAGAAGTTACGGGATGGATCTACATTATGAACAGACAAGGATTAAAAAAAGCGAAGAGAATAGTCATTAAAGTGGGGACGAGTGTATTGGCCTCAAAAGACCTTGCCCTGGATAAGGCATGGATCAAGGCTTTTGCCGGGCAGATCGCGGAGCTTTTGAAACAAGGCAGGGAAGTCGTTGTTGTTTCTTCGGGCGCGATCGCGGCGGGCATGCATCTATTAGGCATCAAAAAACGGCCGCGCAATTTACCTGACCAGCAGGCATGCGCCGCTATTGGGCAGGGCCATTTAATGAACGCTTATGAGGAAGCTTTTAGGAAAAAAGGTTTTCACGCGGCGCAGATACTTTTAACATGGGAAGACGTGCGGGACCGGCGCAGGTATCTGAACGTCGAAAATACACTGCGCACGCTTTTAGGAAAGTCGGTTATTCCGGTCATAAATGAGAACGATACTGTGGCTGTTGATGAATTAAAGTTCGGGGATAACGACAGGCTTTCGGCGCTTGTGGCGAACCTTGTCGATGCTGATGTCTTGATAATGTTGACTGATGTCGATGGATTTCGCCTCGGAAAAGAAGCGTGTGTTGATTCAGTTGATTCCATAGATTCTCAGATAGAAAGCGCTGCCGGAGGCACCTCAAAAGAATGTTCGCTTGGGGGAATGAAGTCGAAATTAGAATCCTGCAAGATCGCGATGTCTTCAGGGGTGCATTGCGTAATAGCAAATGGCCGCAGAAAAGATATTTTATCGGAGATATTACGCGGGGAGCGGGTCGGAACGATCTTTATCCCCAGAAAAAACAAAATGCAGGCGCGAAAAAGGTGGCTCGCGTATAATGCCAGGACGCGAGGCAGGATCATAGTGGATGGAGGAGCCAAAGAAGCCCTGGTAAAAAAGAACGGCAGTCTATTGGCGTGCGGGATCAAAAAGATACTGGGAGAGTTTTTGTATGGCGATGTTGTTTCGGTAGTCGGCGAAGACGGCGTTGAGTTTGCGAAAGGCCTATGTAATTACGGCTCCGCTGACCTTGAAAAAATAAAAGGACTTAGCACGAAAGACGCGGCAAAGGTAATAGAAAAAGGTTTTTACCAGGAAGTAATGCACCGCGATAATCTGGCGGTGTTATGAAGTTACGGAGGGGACAGGGATATGCAGTTGAAGGATAAAGTTGAAAAAATATTGGAAAAGGTCAAGCACGCCTCAAGGATGCTCGCGGGTGTTTCCACCAAAAATAAGAATGCCGCGCTTATCGCCATGGCTAAGGCACTTATCAGAAATGCCAGGTATATACTTTTATGTAATGCAAGGGATGTTACGGCCGCGAAGAGAAAAGGCCTGTCCGATGCCATGATAGACAGGCTGAAGCTTACGGATACGCGCGTAAAAGCAATGGCCGAGTCATTGAGATCGGTGGCGTCCTTAAAAGATCCTGTCGGCGATATTATAAAGCAATGGAAGAGGCCGAACGGACTTTTGATAAAGAAAGTGCGCGTGCCGATAGGTGTCATAGGGATAGTCTATGAGGCAAGGCCTAACGTAACCAGCGATTGCGCCGGACTCTGTCTTAAATCAGGTAACGCGTGTATTCTTCGTGGAGGGAGTGAGGCTATTCATTCTAACATGGCTATACATAAAATTATCTCGCAGGCCGCGGCAAAGTCAGGCATTCCCAGGGAAGCTATCAGCATGATCGATGTGACGGACCGGGAGGCTGTGGAATTAATGTTAAAGGCCGATAACTTTATTGACGTTATTATCCCCCGCGGCGGAGAAAGTTTAATAAAATATGTCGCGCAAAACTCGACTATCCCCGTTATAAAGCATTATAAAGGTGTCTGTCATTTATACGTTGATAAATATGCTGATTTGACTAAAGCGATCAGTATCACATTGAACGCTAAGGTCCAGAGGCCCGGTGTGTGTAATGCCATAGAGACGTTATTGGTGCACAAGGACGCGGCCCGGAAGTTTTTGCCGGATGTCGCGCGCATGCTGGCAGATGCCGAAGTGGAACTGCGCGGATGCGACAAGACGCGTAAAATCCTGCGTCACGTAAAGCATGCTACGGAAAAAGACTGGTACTCGGAATATCTGGACCTGATATTGGCGGTGAAAGTGGTTGATAGCGCGCAGGAGGCCATTGATTTTATAAATAAATACGGCTCAGGCCATTCGGACGCTATAGTCACTAAAAATAAGAAAGTCGCTGACGAATTTTTAAACAAGGTCGACTCAGCCTGCGTATATTTGAACGCGTCTACCAGGTTTACTGACGGACATGAATTCGGGCTTGGCGCCGAAATAGGCATCTCGACGGACAAGATACACGCGCGCGGTCCAATGGCATTGGAAGAATTGTGCACTTATAAATATACAATAACAGGTTCAGGCCAGATCAGGCCTTAACTTCACATGTAACCGGTGAGTTAACGGGGAGTGTATACCAATATTGTTCGAGCGAGTGAAACGAGTCGAGAACTTTCTGAGCGTGCTTCTCGACTACGCTTCGCTCCGCTCGAAGAATATTGTCCTTCGATAGGCTCAGGACTTTGTTTTTAAAATATTGTTCGAGCGAGTGAAACGAGTCGAGAACAGGAGTTGTCAACGAGAAAGAGGTACCTATGAAATCTTCTAAGAATAGGAAGGCTAAGATAGTCAGGAAGACGCATGAGACAGATATTTCAATAGTCCTTGATGTGGACGGCAGGGGTAAATCTAAGATCAAGACAGGAATTCCGTTTCTTGACCACATGCTGACGCTTTTTTCCAAGCACGGGCTTTTTGACCTGGAAATAAAAGCCAAGGGTGATCTGGATGTGGATATGCACCACACCAACGAAGATGTGGGCATTTGCTTGGGCCAGGCATTTGAAAAAGCGCTGGCTGATAAAAAAGGCATAAGGCGCTTCGGCGAAAAGACAGTGCCCATGGATGATGCTTTAGTCAGGGTCGTCATAGACATAAGCGGCAGGCCGTTTATTAATTCCCAATGGTCTGATAAGCCTTACGAGACAAGAGATGTTGAAGGGTATAACCTGGAATATGC
>JAHIUV010000079.1 GCA_018817035.1 Candidatus Omnitrophota bacterium
ATCTCCTTGTGTAACTTATTAGCGAATGTCTTTTTTCTCTGGTTTTTCATCTCTGTACCCCACTTTTATGTCTTTGTATGACGCCTCTGCCGAAGACAGGGTATTATCAGTATCCGTCATCAGCGCTATAGCCCCCACATTGGCACGCGGAGGCTTCCCAAAGACTTTTTTATAATCCTCATATATATTGCGTTCCTCCCCCACCCACTGCCCGAGATTTGGCCCGGATTCAGCGACTATCAGCTTTATGTTCCTGAAATACGGGCTGGTCATGACCGTCCCCTCAGCCAAGTCTTTATCCCAAATATATTCTATGCATTTCGTCTTGCTGAATATCAGGCTGGGAAATATGACATAGACCCTCGCGGCATAATCATCTTTTTCTATCCAACTACTCTCGTTATCCGCGTTTACGGAATCTTTAGGGCCCTTTTCAGGAAATTTCGCCACTTTCCACTGCCAGCTTATCATCGGGAACTCCCGGGGACTGAAACTCATCCTATAAAACAATCCCGAACAGGCCTTTTCACTGCTGGCTACAAGCACTCCCTCTCCTGGCTGGACAGCGTATAATACCTTGTTTTTAAATACCTTTTCCTGCCATTCTTTAAGCGAGGTCTTCCTATCAAAAAGAAACCACTTGGGAAGTTCTCCGGCATAGGCATGGTAAATAAACAAAAACAACATGACCAGGATTAAACTGTAACCTATTCTTCTTGCGCGCATAAAAACGTCCTTTTTAAGTATTTTACTGCCAAATAAAGCCTTATGCAATTATTATCTCGCCCAGCGGCTTTTTAATATATCCAGGCCCACCTCATGACCCTCGTAGAACCTTCTGTAACTTCTTGAGAATTTTACAGTATCCCCAAAACGCATAAAATCAACCGAGAGATTCGACCTGTTCCTGCAATTTTATGATGCTCGTGGAAATGAACTTATTGATCTTCTTCTTTTCTATAAAACCCGTGAGTTTATCAGAACTATCTACCACCGGAAGATATTCGATATTATACCTGTTCAATATATTTATGGCATCTGACATTGGGGCATTCTCTGAAATCTTGGCTATGACAGGTTCCATGAGATCATTAGCGAGAATAAGGCCGCTTATATGTGTTTCCAAAAATGTCTGCCTTATACCCTCTATCGTTATTATGCCCAATAATCTATCAGCCTTATCAACTACAGGATAATATGAACTGTCTTCTTCGCCGAATATCTTCAGTATATCCGTTAAATGCCGGTCTTCATGTATCTTCGTGGGTATCTTATCCATAACGTCGCTGACTTTGCTTTTTTCAATGATGTCTTCCTCGGTAATATTGAGTCCTGCCTCTTTAGCCCTTGTGACAGCCATTTTGGTAAACGGCGGGCCTATTATCTGCGTAATAAAAGTGGTTGCCGTTATCACCACGACCAAGGTCTCGCCTATCTCCCCATGAAAATGCTGCGCTGCCAATATAGACAAACCTATCGCTACACCTGCCTGGCTAAAAAGAGAGAACGGGAGATATTTTGAGACAGTTCGCGGAGCCCTGGACAATCTCGCCCCTATGCCCGAGCCAAAGGCCTTTCCCAGCGTGCGAAATAATAAATAGGCCCCGACCAATATCAAAATACTGGGCGTCATATGGCTAATCTTTAATTTAGCCCCTACCAGGACAAAAAACAATACATAGATCGGAGGAGTAAATCCCTCTACTATGCGGAACGCGTCCTTACTTTTTCGCGGCGTAAAATTTACAACTACGACCCCCAGGGTCATGACAGCTAAAAGCATGCTCACGTTTATAGCCAGTGACAATCCTGTGACCAGCAAAACCGCTCCGATCGAAAAAGCGAGTATTCTTTCTTTTTCCGAATATTTCCTGAGCATCCTGCTCAAAACAAAACCTGATGATCCGCCTATAATTATAGCGCCGCCCATTTCATAAAAAGGCATGGCAAGAATACTCAGGCTGCTGAAACTGCCATGATCTACCAACACAGTAGCTATGCTTGA
>JAHIUV010000080.1 GCA_018817035.1 Candidatus Omnitrophota bacterium
AGAGGGTTTATATAAAGGCCTGGGCGAGTTCCAGAAAAAAGGGACCAAGGACGAGGTTGCTCTGCAGATCTCTCATAATACCAGAAAAGGCGTTGAGCGCTGTGTAAGGTACGCGTTTGAATATACTAAGAAAAGAAATAAGAGGAAAGAACTTACGCTTTGCGGGAAGACCAATGTCCTCACTTACGCGTGGGACCTGTGGGACAGGACGTTTAATGAAGTCGCGAAAGAGTATAAAGGCGTGAAAACAAATTACGCCCATGTAGACGCGACCTGTATGTGGATGGTAAAAAACCCGGAGTGGTTTGATGTTATTGTCACGGACAACCTATTCGGAGACATCATTACTGACCTCGGCGCCATGATACAGGGTGGAATGGGTATTGCCGCGGGAGGCAACATAAATCCTGAGGGCCTTTCCATGTTCGAGCCCATAGGAGGCTCAGCCCCGAAATATACAGGTAAGAACGTGATCAATCCACTTGCCGCTATTTGCGCTATGGGAATGCTGCTGGAGTCTCTTGGCGAGGAAAAATCAGCTAAAATGCTGGAGACTTCGGTAATGAAAATAACAGGCGAAAAATTAAAGAGCCTTTCAGCGGGTAGAATGGGTTATTCCACTACAGAGGTAGGCGATTTAGTAGTAGAGAATCTATAGATTTGTTCGAGGCTTAGCCTCGAACATTGAAAAGAGGAGTTTATGGTTAAAGAATATAATGTCGCTATAGTAGGCGCCACCGGAATGGTGGGTGGTGAATTTATAAAAGTCCTGGAGGAGAGGAATTTCCCTGTTAAAGAACTGCGCCTTTTGGCGTCAGGCCGTTCAAAAGGCAAATACCTTAAATTCCGCGGAAAAGACCGCGAAGTGCAGGAACTTGGCAAGGATTCTTTTAAAGGGATAGACATTGCCCTGTTTTCCGCCGGGGCGGGCATCAGCAAGGAATTCGCGCCTATCGCGGCAAAGTCAGGCGCTGTAGTGGTCGATAATTCCAGCGCGTTCAGGATGGACCCGGATGCCCCTCTTGTCGTGCCTGAGGTAAACCCCCTCGCAATAAAAAGGCATAAAGGCATCATAGCGAATCCGAATTGTTCTACCATACAGATGGTCGTTGCCTTGAAACCTATCCACGACGCGGCAAAGATAAAAAGAATAGTTGTCTCGACTTATCAGGCGGCTTCAGGCTGGGGTAAGGAGGCGGTGGACCAACTATGGGAAGAGACAGGAGAAATGCTTAAGCTTAAGGCTGAAGGCTTCCGCCACAATAACGGCGGACAGGCAAGGCTCAAGGCTGATAAGGTAAAAAAAGTGCTTCCCGCGCAGATAGCGTTTAATGTTATTCCGCACATAGATGTTTTTTTACCAAATAGGTATACCAAAGAAGAAATGAAAATGCTGAACGAGACCAGGAAGATCATGGAAGACGATACCATAAAACTTACCGCTACCTGCGTGCGCGTGCCTGTCATAACTTCACATGCCGAGGCTGTCAATGTCGAGACTGAAAAGAAATTGACCGCTGAACAGGTTATAGGGTTACTAAAAAAAGCTCCCGGCGTAGAGGTCATAGATGATATCGCGAACGGGAAATATCCTCTTCCGATAGATGCCGCGGGAAAAGACGCTGTTTATGTCGGACGGATCCGTGAAGACGAATCAGTGGAGAACGGCCTCAATCTCTGGATAGTGAGCGATAATCTGCGCAAAGGCGCCGCGCTCAACGCGGTCCAGATCGCGGAACTGCTTTAGCATATTGATACCCAATGACGCGCAATATATGCCTTACAATAGAATATGACGGCACGAGGTTTTCAGGATGGCAGGTACAGCGCGTAAAGGCAGGTAAACGCGTAAAGACGATACAAGAAGAGATCGAGAAAGCGGGAAAAAAGCTTTTTGGAAAAAAGATCAGCCTCTTAGGCGCCGGCCGCACTGATGCCGGGGTCCACGCTGAGGCGCAGAAAGCAAATTTCAAGCTGGGCACAACCCTTCCTTTATATAACATCGAAAAAGGCCTGAATAGTTACCTCCCGAAAGACATTGCCGTTATTTTAGCCGAAGACGCGGGTGATGATTTTCACGCCAGGTTTGACGCCAAAGAAAAACTCTACAGGTACACGATAATCAACAGGAATACCAGGTCGCCTCTTTTGAATAGGTACGCGGCGTTCGTATATCGTGAACTGGACGCGGACGCGATGAAAAAAGCGGCAAAGTATTTCGTCGGTAAAAAAGATTTCAGGTCTTTTCAGGCATCTGATAAAAAAGAAAAAGACTCTGTACGGACCGTCACCAGGTGCGACATTGTCGTCAAGCCTCCTGTAATAGAAATATATGTCCAGGCAGATGGATTTTTATATAATATGGTCAGGAATATAGCCGGGACATTGATCGATGTCGGGCGGGGCAGGACAAAGCCGGAAGAAATCGCCGAAATACTTTCAAAAAAAGACCGGACAACCGCGGGCCAGACCGCCCCGGCAAAAGGCCTGTGCCTGGTAAAAGTATCCTATTAACCCTTAACTTCACAATAGTGCAATGCACTGTGAAGTTAAGGATACGAAGGGGGATTTATGGGTAAAGTTAATGTTAAAAAAGCTACTAAGGAAGAGCTGGACAGGTTAGGGGTGGATCAATGGCCTGTGTGGGAAAGTCCTGTCAGGAAATTTGACTGGGAATACGATGATAATGAGGTATTTTTTGTCCACGAGGGAAAAGTCAATGTCGTCACTACAGACGGAGAACAGGTCGAGTTCGGAAAGGGCGACCTGGTTACTTTTTCAAAAGGCGTAAAATGCACGTGGGACGTAAAAGAGAAAATAAAAAAGGTATACAAATTCGGATGAATTTATGGGTTACGAAGGCGTAAAGTTTAAGACAGTTATGCTTGGAAAAGAGGCACCGGATGATCCCAGGATAAAGGAGCTCGCGCATTGGTGCGGAGAGTCCCATAGGAATGGTTTCGCGCCTTCTTATGACGGTGGATCCTACGGAAATCTCAGCTTCAGGATCAAGGGCGGCAGCAGCGAATTTATCATAACAGGCTCAAAGATAGGATTGAAAAATAAATTAGGGCCTGAATCTTTCGTAAAGGTAACTTCGGTGGATATGGATAAACGCGTTGTTTATGCCTGCGGCGCGAAAGAACCTTCGTCAGAAAGCATGTTGCATTACGCAATATACGAGAGAAGAAAAAATGTGAACGTGATATTCCATGGCCATTCGGAACAGATGCTTTGTTCCGCGGCAAGAGCGGGATTTCCGGAAACCGAAAAAGAAGAACCGTACGGTACCGTAGGATTGGTCAGGAGCTTGCTCGATATATCAGACAAAGGTGATTTTTTGATAATGAAAGGCCATGGTTTTATCGCGATGGCTGTTAACATGGAAGAGGCATGGCTGCGCGTGATAGAAGCGCGTAATAAATGCCGGACAACTAAATAGGGAGGCGCTTATGTTTTTCAGGATCGTTGGGATATTATGGATATTGCTGGGTATATGGTGGATGATGAGGCCGCAGAGATTACAGAGAGTATTCGTTAAAAAGGCAAGGAAGACAAGAAAAAAAATAATGTTAGTAGCGATGGTCATCGCGATAGGCCTTTTCTTTTCCGCGGCAAAATACGCGAGTGGGATATTGGCGAATGTATTATTGATATTCGGTATTATAGGTATAGTAAAGGCGATACTTTTCTTTACTACTGACCTGTCAGATAAAGTCATTGACTGGTGGCTTAAAAAACCTTTATGGGTCTGGCGTGTGTGGGCAGGGTGTTTTACTCTGATGGGCCTATTATTTCAAAGAGTCGGTTAATAAAATACCCAAGGCTTTTTTAGTTTAGTCTGATCTTTTTCCCTTGACAGGATAAAAAGGTATGGTATAATTTACTTTCTTTATAGAAGGGTGTTTTATGCTTACTACAATGTTAAACAAGAAAGATGTGAAGAGAAAATATTATCTTATTGATGTTGAGGATAAGATCTTGGGGCGGGTTGCTGTCCAGATATCTTTGCTTTTGAGCGGAAAGCGCAAGAGCGGGTATACTTCACACGTGGATAATGGTGATTTTGTCGTGGTAGTTAATTCGGCAAAGGTAAAGGTCACCGGGGCCAAGATGGAAAAAAAGATATATAAGACTTATTCGGGATATCCGAGCGGCTTAAAGTTAAAGAGCCTTGAAACTGTCCTAAAGACAAAACCTACTGAGCCTATAAGGCATGCGGTAAAGGGCATGCTTCCTAAAAATAAACTGGGTTCAAGGATGATAACGAGATTGAAAATTTTCGCGGGACCTGAACATACACATAAGGCCCAAAACCCTGAAAAGGTAGAATTTAAAGGATAATAAGATGGCAGAAGAAAATATACAAGAGAACGTAGAAGAGATCAAACAGGATAAACAGCAGGACGTGATCTGGGCGACAGGGAGGCGTAAACGTTCCATTGCTCGCGTACGGTTAATATTGGGAAACGGCGAGATGAAGGTCAATGGCAAGCCTCTGGATGAATATTTTGACAGGCCTACTTCAAGGTTGGTTATACGCCAGCCTTTTAACACTACAAATCTTCTTGGTAAGTATGATGTGATCGCTACTGTGAACGGCGGCGGAAAGTCTGGCCAGGCAGGAGCGTTAAGGCATGGCATATCAAGGGCGCTGGCGCTTACAGGACAGGAAATAAAGACAGCGCTTAAGCGAAAGGGATTTTTGACCAGGGATCCAAGGAAGAAAGAACGAAAGAAACCAGGTCAAAAAGGCGCCCGAAAGAAGTTCCAGTGGACCAAGAGGTAAGTGAGATTATAAGTTACGTCAATCTTTGATTGACGTAACTTATTTAATCGAACTTATCCCGCACCTTTCATATATTATATATATGATACGTAAATATTAGAAAGGTGCGGGATTGAATTCGCGCAGTAACTTACGTTCACTCACTTTTGTTCGTTCCGTAAGTTACGCGCTCATTAAATTAAACGCCTATTTTGTCATTTTCCGACGAGAAAATCATTGACAGAATAGGCGTTTTTGTTTTAAAATAAGTGAACACGTGATTTATGGAACAAAGTGAACATAAATCACTGTGCGAACTTATCCCGCACCTTTCATATATTATATATATGAAAGGTAAATATTAGAAAGGTGCGGGATCATTTAAGCCGGAGGATAATATGTTAAAAGTAGGAATAATGGGCGCGAGCGGTTACGCCGGAGAAGAGCTCCTGAGGATATTGATAAAACATCCCGGGGTCAAGATCACGGCGCTTGCCGCAAAAATAGATACTACACCTATATATAAACTATATCCGTGGCTAAAAGGCATGCTTGACCTGGAGTGCGGGGACATGAAGGCCGAAGAACTCGCGGAAAAATGCGATTGTGTTTTTCTCGGGCTTCCGCATAAAGTCTCAATGGGGTTTGCTCCTGTATTTTTGAAAAAAGGTAAAAAGGTAATAGACCTCAGCGCTGATTTCAGGCTCAGGGACGTAGGTGTATATGAAAAATGGTATGTAAAACATGAATGCCCTGAGTATATAAAAAAGGCAGTGTATGGATTACCCGAACTCTATAGGGATGAGGTAAAAAAGGCGGACTTAATAGCTAATCCGGGATGTTATCCGACGAGCATTATACTGGGATGCGCGCCGTTATTAAAAGAAAGATTCGTTGATACAGAATATATAGTCTGTGATTCAAAATCAGGAGTAAGCGGCGCCGGCAGGGTGCCGACGCAGGCGCTGATGTTTACGGAACTCCAGAACAGTTTCAGGGCTTATAAGGCGAACGAGCACAGGCATATGCCCGAGATAGACCAGGAGTTAAGCTGTGTAAGCGGTAAAAAGATAGAGGTAAATTTTACACCTCACCTGGTGCCTATGGAAAGAGGTATATTAAGTACGATCTATTTGAAGCTAAAAAAAGAGATAAGCGAAAAAAAAGCTCTGGAGCTTTATAATGATTTTTATAAAAATGAGTATTTCGTGAGGGTTATGGGCGAAGGTGTTTATCCTGATACAAAGAACGTCGTCAGGCAGAATTTCTGTGACATAGGCGTCAGGGTCTTCCCTGAGAGGTCAATGGCCATAGTGACGACGGCTATCGATAATCTGGTGAAAGGCGCGAGCGGCCAGGCAGTGCAGAACATGAATATAATGTATGGGCTCAAAGAAAATATGGGGTTATGATTCATGAAAGTCATTAAAGGCGGAGTCACGGCGGCGAAGGGATTTTTGGCGAGCGCCGTAAATTGCGGAATAAAGAAGAGCAAGAAAAGCGACCTGGCACTTTTATATTCTGTAAAGCCTTGCGCGTGCGCGGGGACTTTTACTACTAATAAGGTCAGGTCAGGGTCAGTAGAGCTTTGCGAAAAACATCTAAAAGGCGGCATGGCCCAGGCTGTGATAGTGAACAGCGGTAACGCGAATTGCTGCGTGGGTAAGGAAGAGATAATAGCCGCGGAAAGAATAACAGGTTTGACCGCCGCTGAAATAGGTATTGGTAAAACAGGCGTCCTGATAGCTTCCACGGGTATCATAGGAAAACCTTTGCCTGTTGAAAAAATAACCGATAAGGTGCCGTTCCTGGTCAAGGCTTTAAATAGGAAAGGTTCCGGCGTGTTCGCCAGGGCCATAATGACCACGGATACCGCGCATAAAGAAATAGCGGTCACGCTTAGGCTCGGAGGAAAACAAATTATCATAGGCGGAGCGGTAAAAGGTTCGGGCATGATATGTCCTAATATGGCGACAATGCTGGCGTTTTTTACAACAGACGCGGCGATTGAAAAGAGCGCTTTAAAAGCCGCTTTCAAGGAAAGCGTGAGCAAATCTTTTAATAAGATCAGCGTTGACGGAGACATGAGCACGAACGACAGCGCTATTGTATTAGCGAATGGTATGGTGGGTAATAAACCTGTAAAAAAGGGAAGCGCTGATTACGCGAAATTTTTAAACGCGCTTAAGTTTGTCTCGACTGAGCTTGCCAGAAAGATAGTGCTGGATGGCGAAGGCGCGACAAAATTTGTGGAGATAATAGTAAAAGGCGCCAAACACGCGGGCCAGGCATCTAAGGTCGCTAGCCATGTCGCTGATTCAAACCTTGTAAAGACGATGATAGCCGGCGGTGATCCGAACTGGGGCAGGATCGCGGCAAGCGTCGGCTCGAGCGGAGCGGGAATAAACAAGGATAAACTCGATATCTATTTCGGTAAGATACAAGTGATGAAAGCAGGTTCAGGCGCCAAAGCTTCGGAAAAGGCGTTAAAGGCTGTATTTAAAAATAAAGAAATATCCATAACAATAGATCTGGGGTCAGGTAAAGCGTCGGACAAGGTCTGGACATGTGACCTGACAAAAGAATACGTAAGAATAAACGCGGAATACGAAACGTAAAAGTACAGTTCTCGACTCCCCTCCTGAGGCGGGTCGCTCGAACAATATTTGGAAGGAAGCATCAATTGCTCCCGGCGTTGAGCAAGAATACTGAGGATGCCGACATTGCAAAAGAGAGGCATCAGTTCTCGACAAGCTCGAACGATATTCTTTAAACAAGCAT
>JAHIUV010000001.1 GCA_018817035.1 Candidatus Omnitrophota bacterium
AACTTAGGGAAGGCTTAGAGAAAAAGGGCCATGTTTTTAAGTCGCATACTGATACGGAAGTAATAATTCATTTATATGAAGAAAAAGGAGTTGATTGCCTTAATGACTTAAGGGGGCCTTTTGCATTTGCTATCTGGGATACAAATAAAGAGAGACTTTTTATTGCCAGGGATAGAATCGGCAAAAAACCGCTTTTTTATACTTATAGAAACGGGACATTGATATTTGGTTCTGAGATCAAGGCTATTCTTCGGGATCCTGACGTATCTGTAGAAGTCAATAAGCCTGCCATAACGGATTATCTTAGTTACGGGTATACGCCTACACCTGAAAGCATGTTTAAAGGTATTATGAAACTGCCTCCCGCGCATTTTATGATCTATGAAAAAGGTGATATCAGGATTGAAAAATACTGGGAGCTGGATTTTTCTAAAAAGATCAAGATGTCCGAGAAAGATTATTGCGACAAGACGATGGAACTTTTTGAGGAATGCACTAATATCAGACTTATAAGCGATGTCCCTCTGGGAGCTTTTTTAAGCGGAGGCGTAGATTCGAGCGCTGTGGTTTATATGATGAGTAAGCTTAGCTCAAAGCCGGTAAAAACGTTCTCAATAGGTTTTGAAGAGCAAAGTCACAGCGAGCTTAAATATGCCGGTATAATAGCCAAGAGATTTAATACAGAACATCATGAATATATCGTAAAACCAAATGCTATAGATCTTTTGCCAAAACTTGTGTGGCATTATAACGAACCTTATGCTGATTCCTCGGCGCTTCCCAGTTATTATGTGGCTCAGATGACCAGGCAGAAGGTTACGGTAGCGCTTAATGGTGACGGCGGAGACGAAAATTTTGGCGGGTATGAGAGGTTTATGGCGGGGAGATACGCGGAAATATTAAGCAAGGCACCTCATTTCTTAAGAAAAAGAATTTTAACCAATCTTATAAAAATGCTGCCCGAGTCTATTGAGCCGAGTAATTTTTCAAGAAAACTTAAGCGATTTATAATGATGGCCGAAGAGCCATCTCGCGTAAGGCATTATAACTGGGTCAGTATTTTTAGGGATTTTGAAAAAGACTATTTATTTTCTGATAGCTTCAAGAAAGAGCATGCCTCAAGAAGGTCTTTTTATTATCTGGATAAAGTCTTTGATGAATGCGGGTCAAAAGATATATTAGACCAGGTAATGTATACAGATATAAAAACTAATCTTTTAGATGACCTTATCGTAAAGATGGATATTGCTACAATGGCCAATGCTTTAGAGGGGAGATCTCCTTTTCTGGACCATAAAATGATGGAATTTTGCGCTGCTATGCCAAGCAGTTTAAAGATAAAAGGCATGAGGCTTAAATATATACTTAAGAAAGCCCTTCATGGAAAATTACCCGATGAAATACTTAAAAGGAAGAAAATGGGCTTCGGGATACCTGTTGATAAATGGTTTAGGGTAGATCTAAAAAATTATGCTTATGAGATATTGATGGGCGATAAGAGTATAAATAGGGGTTATTTTAAAAAAGAGAGCGTAAAGAGACTGCTGGATGAGCATTGCGCCTGCAGGGCAAATAATGGGGCGCGGATATGGAGCCTGTTGTTTCTGGAATTATGGCATAGGATGTTTGTTGATGGGGAGAGGATGATGTGATTCTCGACTTTGCTCGAATAATATTGCTTTGGGGCAAGAGCACGGAGTGCCGGAGTCGAGAACTGATGCTTTTGCTTCTCGACTACGTGCCTTCGGCACTCCGCTCGAAGGATATTGTCCTTTGATTATATCCGCCTCAGGCTCAGGACTTTGCTCGCAATGACAGGGACAGAAGAGATTGCTTCGCTTCGCTCGCAATGACGCAAGGGAAAGGCTTATTGACTATGGATTATGAACGCGGTGGAAAACAGAAAGATTGTTATTCTCAGGATGAGGTCATAGCTAGAAACTGTCCGCTTTGCGGAACGGCATCGTATGTTGAAATCTATAAAGAAAGAGGCGCTGTTGGTATAGTCAGGTGCGGGAAATGTGGGCTTGTATATACTAATCCCATGGTAAAAGAGCCTGAGAAGAATTACTGGGGGGATGAGAAGAAATACTATGAAGAGGCCCGGCTTATTTTTGAAGGTAAGGCCAAGAGCCATAGGGATGTGAATTATCTGGAAGACCTGAAGGCTATAGAAAGTTTAAAGCCTAAGGGTAATTTCCTGGATATAGGGACCAATATGGGTATGTTCCTCAGGCATACGCGCGGCAGGTCCTGGAATGTTACGGGGATAGAGCCGTCGCCCGCGCTTTCTGAAATGGCGCGCAAGTATTTCGGGCTTAACATAAAAACGGCTTATCTTGATAAAGCCGGATTTGAGGATGAATATTTTGACGTAGTTACCATGACAGATGTGTTTGAGCATATTCCTGAACCTAAGAAAATGCTGGAGGACATAAGAAAGGTCATTAAGCGTGGCGGCATATTATTCATAAAAGTCCCTAACGGAAGATATAACCTGTTAAAATTAGCCCTGGCAAAGATGACCGGAAGGTTAAAAGACCATGACGTCTTTGATTCATATGAGCATCTTACGCATTTTAGCCATGATATGTTAAAGAAGATGCTCAGGGAAAGCGGGTTTAAGGTCAGGAAGGCCTATATAGGAAAGCCTATTCAATTGCCTGTCTGGCATAAGTACGTAGGCCATTATTATCAATATCCCTGCCCATGGATCATGGATTGGAAAAATTATTTATTGCGCTCGGTATTTTATTGGATTTCCAAGATCGAGCGAGTCTTAAGGCTGGGCAATATAGGCTATTTCGCGCCTAATATCATTGTCATGTCTGAGAA
>JAHIUV010000081.1 GCA_018817035.1 Candidatus Omnitrophota bacterium
ACCTTGGACTTAACCTTAAGCCCTATCTCCTGCCCAACCGTCGCTTTTTCTATTGAGGCGTGATCCATCTGTATAGAGTTTACTTTTTCTTTAAAATCAGTCGTATGTCCTTTTATGACTATAGTATCCCCTACGGACAGCAAAGTTCCCGTTATCTTGACAACCGCCGCTTCAACATGCGGAAAATAATGGGTCACCACTCCTATCTCTTCAAGCGACGTTCCGGCGGGAACAGAACGGATTTTCCCTGTTATCCCCTTTTTGACTTTAATAGGTTTTGTCTTTGTTTTTTTCTTCCTCGCGACGGTTCCCTTTGTTTTCTTTACGGCCTTTTTTTTGGCTTTTTTGGGCGGTTTCTTTTTCACGACCGTTTTTTTCTTCGCCTTCGCCTTTTTCTTTTTTTTCTTCATCGGCCACCTCCATTTTTTAAAACATTTTTTTATAAGGCTCCGCATGCGCGCCCTCCTCCTTATTCCACGGGTTCATTCATATAGTCGCTGAAATCTATCTCTCCCGTGAGATGCTGCTTTATCATGCGTATGCGATCGGCGACATACGGATGGGAACGATAATTACGGTAAGGCCTGATCGGCTCTTCCTTATTGACCTGCTGTAATTTTTTAAGAAAGCTTATCATGGCCATAGGGTCATACCCCGCTCTTTTTAAATACCTGACCGCCATCCTGTCAGCAAGCGCCTCATCCTCCCTGGAATACGACATTATCAATTGTCCGAACGCGGCATTTATTTTTCCGAAATCCTGCGTAGTCGTTCCTGAAAACACCATCAGTACCTGCATAAGAGTATAGCCAAGGCCTCCCTGCAAGCGTTTAACGGAATGTCTCGCTACGACATGCGCCATTTCATGCGCCAATACGGACGCCAGCTCATCATCGCTTTCAACCCTGTCGACAAGGCCCTTGTAAACATAGATATATCCTCCGGGCAGCGCGAACGCGTTTACTTCATCTTCATCAAAAACCCTGAACGTATAATTAACCTCTTTCCTGTCTGAGACCGAGGCTATCTTCGCGCCTATATTCGCGACTCTTTCTGTCATGAGCGGGTCAGGATCCAGCTTTATTTGCGGGTTTTTCTCAATGCTCTCGGCTATGCCGCGACCCATGCTTATTTCTTTTTCAGTGGAAATGAACATGAGGTCTTCCTTACCGGTAGCGGCGTTATACTCCTGATTTACGCAACCGAACAGAAAAACCGCCATGACTATGCTATATATATAACATATGACTCTCATATAGGATAAGTTTATGTCAAAAACCCTTTATCGTCAAATATAATCTTGGGGCATTTACAACCGGTGGGTCAATAGAGGGCACTCTTGAGGGGTATCTCGCGTCGCTATCATTTCCGCGCCACCCAAAGGCTGGTCCGCCTCTGGCGGAAAAGCGGGAATCTAAAAGAAACTTAAGCCTTTGTATTTACCTGAAAAATATTAATACAGATCCAAGGATGAGAAATAACGCGGCTGTGGCTATTTTGACCGCGCCCATTCGCTTTTCCATAAAGCGCGAAAAAGCACCCGAAGTTGTCCCTATTAAACCTAAAATAAAAACCACTATCAGGGGAGTGATGAAAGCTAGATTATACAGAATGAGATATAATAACGCCGGCATCTTTTTATCAGGCATCTTGAGCACGAACGCCAACGTAGGCAAGTATACCTGGCCCGTACAGAAAGATTCCAGAACAGAGACCATAAATCCCGCTATGAACGCTATCCATATTATTCTCAAAAAATTCTTCTTCTCTTTGCCGCGGTCTGACCTGAAATCAGTTCCTATTACAGAATGTATCTTGTCCTTGATGGACTTAGGCAGTTTCAATATAGTGCTCTTCGCGTCCTTTGTTTTTCTATATCTGAAATAATCTATAATATTAAGCGCCGCCAGCAGAAAAGCCAGGCTTCCGATAAGGATATTAATAAAAACTGTTACATAAGCAAATCCTCTCATTGCCCTCAAAAACCTGAAGATCCCAAGCCCTATAAGCAGATACGCGATAAAGACGGCCGTCGTAAAAGACGCTCCGGCAAAGAACATCTCGCGTTTTTTATAACCTACAAAAGCCAGGAAAGAAATAAAAAATACTATCGTGGTAAAAGCGCAGGGGTTCACGCCGTCCAAAAGGCCGGCAGCCGTAACCGCGCATAAACTAAAAGATTCAAACCTTGATAATATCAAAGAATCCGCGGGAGCATGATACTCAGCGGCCTCAGGCGCTTTGTTCTCTTCCGATTCGACGGGCTCCTCAAGAGCGTCATGTATCACCTCATCCAGCCTGTCCATTATCTCGTCTTTACCCATCAGAACATATCTGGAAACAACCACTTCAGGCACATATCCGCCTTCGACGCCGTATAGGTGTTCCAGCCTGGTCATCTGTTCATAATTTTCCGGCAGGCCTATATCATAATTCTCTATAACGATATTGTCCCCATATTTGAGCTCAATATCCGGCAGGAGATCTTTCTCTATCTCCATACAAGCCCTGCATCCTGCCGAATAAAAAACAAGCACTCTAAGCGGCCTCTCAAGCGCCACTTCTCCTATGGATGTTATATTTCTTTGCGGCTCTTCCGGCACAGCTTCTTCGTCCAGCTCGGACATTTCAGCGATAATGCCTTCGACAAGAGCCATCCCATCATATTTATTATCAAGGGGCATTGATTCCCATTTATACGAAGCAATCTTGCCGTCGGATACGTCAACATCCAGCCTTCCTATCTTTCTTGAATGGTAGGTGGTAGGCATTACCAGGGTATCACCCACTTTTATAGGCTCCTGGCTGTCAACATCCCAATGCCCATTAAGGATTATGTCAATATCCCCGAAAGACTCGGCAAGGTTTATGGAATAAGGCATGCCCAGATGCCCAAGCACGATTAACACATCGCACTGCGGCCTTAACTCGGGTATATACCTGGCGGCTATTTCTTTGTTCGGCGCGATGTCCAATCTATCGGAATTCAACACATACCGTTCATTTACAAGGCCGAGTATACCTACCCTTAAACCGTTATCCATGGTCTTAATAACATATGGCTTAAAAAATGGCTGCTTGGTATATCTATTAATGATATTGGCGGAAATAAGAGAAAAAGGCGATTCCCTTGTCGCGTCCGACAAAAAGTCCTCTCCCAGGACAACATCGCTCTCGCCCACATTCATAACATCATATCCCATGATACCCATCGCCTTAAAAGAAATCGACGCGGCGCGGGCTATTTCTTTCTTTTCTATATCGGCAGTGGCTAACTGCAGGACATCTCCGACATCAAGCAGTAGTATATCGCCTGCCTCGCCTATCACCTCGGAAATATATTTAGCCCTCCTGTCAAGCCCTCCAAAATCATCCGTGGGGCAACGACAATTTTCCAGTTCACCGCGCATGTCTCCGGAAAAAACAATGGTAAGCTTACCTGACTCCGCTAAAGAAACTGAAGGATAGGCAGAAAATATGGCTATCGCCGATAATAATCCGATTATTATAATAAGTTTTTCGCGCATTTTTTTATCCGTAAGATTATACCACAAAAAAGGCCCCGAAGAAACTCTGCCGTAAAGTTTTTTCCGGGGCCTCTCTCCACAAAAAAGCCTCTGCTTTTATTATTATATTACTTCTATGACAGGTATAGGCTTTGCGTTGACAGTAGCTACCAGCGTATCAGTGGCTATATCACACTCTGTCCCGGAATCATCCTTTACCGTTAGAGAAATTTTATAAACACCTATGCCTTTATAGGCATGCCGCACCTTTGGGCCTGTAGCTGTTTCGCCATCCCCAAAATCCCAGGTATAAGTAATGTTGTTATTGTCGGGGTCAAAAGAACCCGTAGCGTCAAGCTCGACCTCTTCGGTAACGCAGATCAATAGGTCAGGGCCTGCGTTTGCCACAGGAGGTGTATTCACGTTTACACTATGTATTTTAGTCGATCCCGAACAATCAGAATTTCGTCCGTCATCGATAAAAAGAGTAGCTTTATAAGAACCGCCTTTTACATAGCCATGTTTGGCAGTCGCTCCGCTTGCCGTATTACCATCCCCGAAATCCCAGGTATAGGTAAGTTTATCCCCATCCAGATCATTTGAACCTGAACCGTCAAATTTTATAATCTTGCTTACGCACGTTATGTCATCCGCGCTTATATCGGCGCTTGGAATAGAATTAACATCTACCAGTATCTCATCGGAAACGCTGGCGCATTCCGTCCCCGTTCCGTCATCTACGGTAAGGGTTGCCTTATAAAGACCGCCTTTAGCGTATTTATGCGAGGCGTTTTTGCCCTTAACAGACTTTCCATCGCCAAAATCCCATTTATAGCTAAGTTCGTCCCCGTCATTATCTATCGAAGATGAAGCGTCAAAATCAGCCTTATCCGTAAGGCATATCTTCATATCATCTCCGGCATTCGTCTCAGGAGACCTGTTTAGCTTAACAAGCTTTGTCGCCGTCGATTTACTGCAATCGGTATTACTATTATCACTGACCAGGAGCTTGGCTGTGTATTCTCCGCCCTTTGCGTACCTGTGTGTTACAACAGTACCCTCTCCGGTATTTCCGTCGCCAAAATCCCAGACGTATGTGAGATTATCGCCGTCAGCGTCTTTTGTCTTAGAAGAATCAAAAGTGACTTCTAAGGGATCGTTGGAATCCCTTTTGCACAAGATCGTATCTTTTCCCGCGTCAGCTACAGGAGCGGTATTTACCAACACCTTTAGCTTATCCATGCCGGTATCGCACATGGTCCCTGAGTCATCCAGCACAGTAAGGGTAACCTGATAGTCCCCGCCTTCCGCGTATTTATGTTTAACGTTGACGCCTTCCGCGGTTTCCCCGTCTCCAAAATTCCACCTATAAGTCAATTTATCTTCAGGGCTATCCGTTGACTGTTTGCCGTCAAACATTATTTCATTATTAACGCATGTTATGCTCGGGCCATCCGCTATAGCGCAGGGTGGCTGGTTAACATGTACTACTTGCTGAGTAGTAGCGGTATTGCAGTCTACGTCAGAACTATCTGTAACAGTAAGTTTAATAAGGTACTTACCGGCGTCTTTAAATGTATGCATGGCCTTAAGCTGGGTGCTTGTCGTGCCATCACCAAAATCCCAAAAATACGATATTGCCTGGTTATCAGGGTCAGACGACTTGGACCCATCAAAAGTAAAGGTGTTGCATGAAAGTTTTGACCCCATCCAGGGCTTTTCCTCTATTACCTTGCTCTTAGCCACCACCTTTGGCTCTTCAACAAAGACCATCTTGGGCCCGTCAACTCCGGGCATAAAAAATACCGGTATAGCTAAACCATCACTGGTAGTCATATACATTGCCATATTAGCGTTAGGCTGCGTCTTCTTTGTTATCTCATATACCCATCTCTTGCCTGTATCGCCAGGCAAAACAGCTATTTTGGTATTTGCCCAAACGCCTGTTCCCGACGCTTTTATCCCGTAAGACTTTGACATACTTACTAGCTCAATAGCCGCTCCGGTAGCGTCCGCATCGTAATTGTATTCGATTATCGATGAGGCATTCTTTGGTATCTCGGGATAAAGAGCCATTTTGGCGCCGCGAGTCTCTGACAGTCTTAATGAAAGCGCGTAACTAAACGCCTCCGCTGAATCAGGAGATACCTCTATGGCAAATACATTATTATCATTACCGTACAAACCTTCGGCAACTATCTTAAAAAATAAGAAATTCCCCACCTTTTCCCCTTTATCCGCGCTGATAGGCGAAAAGTGGTAATATTTTTCATCATATGCGGCATCTTCAGTGAAATCCTTTGAATCTAAAAGCACTCCTTCTTTGAAATCCTTTATGCTTGCCTCGCTGAGGCTTGCTACAGAAGTATACGCTTTCGCGCCGCCAAAAATAGAAAAACGGGACGCTGTATTCCATTTTCCACTCTTTTCATCTATGGACCCGCCTATATCAGGATCATAAATAGAAATTTCGACGTTGCCCTTATAGTTTTCAGGGATCCTTAAAAAAACCACCTGCGGTTCTTTTTTGGCTCCGTAGCTTTTCTTGCCATCCTCGCCGAATACATATAAGTATTTTATATTGCTATCTTTTGGCGGTATTCTGTAAGAAAAAGCCTGTTTCACCAGAGTAAAACTTAGTAATAACACGCTTGCCATCATTAAAGAAAATATTTTCCTGTGCATTGAAGCACCTCCTTTTTAATTACGTTTAATAAGCATTATAAAATACTTGCTTAGGTTTGTCAACAAAAAAATAACCCTTAACTTCACAATACTGCAATGCACTGTGAAGTTAAGGGCTTTATATTATTTCAACGCTTACCTGTATTAATCCTGTTTCCGGGTCAGAAAGACTGGAAAAAGCCGCCTTTGTCAGGTCTATTATCCTGCCTTCCCTTACTAACCTTTTTGCCGGGCCCCTATCATTGACCCTGACAAAAACCTGCCTTCCGTTCTCAATATTCGTAACCTTAAGGATCGTATTAATAGGAATATCCCACATCGCGCAGGTAAACTTCGTATCATCAAAGCGTTCCATATTAGCGGTTGTATTCAAGACTCCGGGATCATCCTCTGAATACCATGAGGCTATACCTTTATATATAACAGTGCTGGAATCCACCGCTATAGCGTTCATAGCCACAGATAAAAACATGATAGTCAAAGCAATCGTTATATTCTTCATCCCTGAACCCTCCAAACAAAAAAGCCTATTCTTCATCTGAAAGAATAGGCTTTAATGGTTTCGGTAATCCAGCCGCCGTAACCTGTTAAGGTTTTAGGCCTGTTGACTTTGCGCCCCACTCTTTCAAATGGTTTGCCTTTATCGTTCCTTGGAAATATTCAGTTGTCTCTACTTAGATTATGCCATACGAATTAAAAAATACAAGCCCCCAAGCCGCTTAGATGTCATAATAAACTCTGCTGACTTTATATCTTCTCGACTTCGTCCGCCTCCGGCGGGCTCCGCTCGAAGAATATTGTCCTTCGATTATATCCCGATACTTCGGGACAGGCTCAGGACTTTGCTTGGGGTTGAATATTGTTCGAGCGAACGCAGTGAGTCGAGAACAGCAATAAAAACTCAGTCATACAAAAGACGACAAGGTTTATATTATCTACAGTAATTCGGCGGCCAGGCTGGCCAGGTTTGAGCGTTCGCTCTTGGTAAGCAAGATATGTCCGAACATGGACTGGCCTTTCATTTTTTCAACAGCATAGGTCAGGCCATTCGATGAAGAGTCAAGGTAAGGATTATCTATCTGATAAGGGTCTCCGGTCAAAACCATTTTAGTATGATTTCCGGCGCGGCTTACCACTGTCTTGATCTCATGAGGCGTAAGATTCTGGGCTTCATCTATAATAATAAACTGACTGGGAATGCTACGCCCTCTCATATAGGTAAGCGCTTCTAATTGCAATAGGTCAGAATCAATAAGATCCTTGATGTTATCCTTCTTCTTCCTTATAGTAAGTATGTACTCAAGATTATCATATATGGGTTGCATCCAATTGATCAATTTTTCCTCTTTTGTCCCGGGAAGATAGCCTATATCCCTGCCCATTGGGATAACCGGACGGGAAACCAACATCCTTTTATACCCATGGTCATCCACTGTCTTTTTTAGTCCGGCCGCCAGCGCGAGCAAGGTCTTTCCTGTCCCTGCCTGGCCTATAAGCGTAACTAATGTTATACTATCATCCATCAACAGATCCAGGGCCATGCTTTGTTCTTTGTTGCGCGGCTTTATGCCCCACGCGTCACTTATGTCATTTTTCAAAGGCAAGGCTGCTTTTTGTTTGGCGGAAAATCTGGCAAGCGCCGTATACTTTTCATTGGTCTTGTCTTTTAATAACACATACTGATTATCTAATGTCGTTTTATCCTTTATCGTAAGTGTCTTCTTATTGTAAAAACTATCTATGTCCTTCTTGTCAGCGGGTAACTCTGTCCAGCCGCTATAGAGCCTGTCCATGTCTACTTTTTGTTTTTCGAAATCAACAGCCTTAATACCTAAAGCGTCGGCCTTTACTCTGGCGTTAATATCCTTTGAAACAAAAATCACCTGCCCGCCTTTTTTCTGCAGCGCGTAAGCTGTCATTAATATTTTATTATCTCTGGTCTCAGACGAAAGGCCGATGAGTCCTGTTATGGCATTATGCATGAGTATACGCAGGACGCCGCCATTTTTCAGCGGCACGCCTTCTCCGAGCTTTCCTCTTTCCCTCAGTTCATCCAGCATCCTTATAGCCGCTCGGGCATTTCTTCCTTTTTCATCACTGTCTTTCTTGAATAGGTCAAGCTCTTCTATGACATCAATAGGCAGGACCACTTCGTTATCCGTAAAAGCCTCCAACGCCGCGGCATTATGAAGAAGTACATTAGTATCCAAAACAAATATTTTTCTCATAGGTTATATTATACATTTTCTCTGGAAGTTTTCAACAAAAATAAAAAAAGATATTGCAACAAACTCTGCTGACTTTGAAACTTCTCGACTTCGTCCGCCTCCGGCGGGCTACGCTCGAAGAATATTGTCCTTCGACAGGCTCAGGACTTTGTCTTAAAATATTGTTCGAGCTTGTCGAGAACATAAAGCTTGGGACTCCACTCGAAGAATATTGTTCGAGCGAGCGTAGCGAGTCGAGAACCTTAAAAAAAATCTTGCGTTACCCACGATAACTCACCAGTTACGGGGCATAAAAAAATCCCCCGAAGGATCACTCCTCCGGGGGATTTTTGTGTAACTCTAATACGCGTTTATGTTAGAAGGAAACGCTTACAGAACCTACGACTTCTGTAGCTTGGTCATCATTCACTCCATCAAACGCGGCACCGGGATTAAACCATGCTGATGTCAAACCAAAAGCAACATCTTCTGTATAAGCATAGTTCAAACCAAGGTCTATTTCAGAACCAAAATCACTGTCTGCTTTCATTGTTGTTGATAACCTACCTACAGTCTGAGAACCTGCAGCAAGCTTTTCATCAAGAAGATACTGGTAATAATCTATACTTGCTGTAAGATCTTCCATGGGCTCAACAGTTGCGTTGACATTGATGATATGGCAGTTACTGTTAACGCCATAATTCGTTCCATCAAAAAGAAAGTCAGCTATCAAACCCTGTGTCTGATCTTCATAAAGAGGTAACCATGCTTCCTGATCGCTGGTTGAAGAAGCGCTTGTATTCGCGCCTGACCTGAAACTATAAGAAGCGCCAACAATAGGATTCATGCTCGCGTTCATCGCGTAATCAACAGCCGCGTCAAGAGCCCATGCTTTCTGATCTCTTATCGCGTTGTAGGTGCCTATCTGTACAGCTACTTCAAGGCTGGCGTTCAAAGCATCTGTAATAGCTTTTGAACCCCTTGCGCCTACTGTCAATATTTCTTCATTATTAACTCCTGCGGCACTCTGGTTGTCATTCGCGTAAACAACATAAACTGCTGCAGGTATATCACCGATAGTTGTTGAAACATCAACGCCATAAAGATCGATGTCATTGCCGACTGAACTAGTAGCGGCAACGCCTTCGTTTATCTTTGCGGTAAAAGCATCTATTGTAACATTATCAAGATCAATAATAGCCCTGATAGCGTCAAATGCTTTACGAGCGCTGTAGTTTACAGCAGTGATGGAATCGCCTGTAGATGCATCATTCCTGTCAGGATCTCCTACGACTAATCCGCTGCCATACTTTAATTCCTGGCGACCTATGATAACTGTCAAAGGAGCCATGAAAAGTTCTTTCATTGTTATGGTAGCGATATCCAGATCCATATCTGTGGTAGCATTGGTCTCTACATCCCAATCTCTTTCATTGAGGATCCTTACGCATGTAGAAACATTGTCCGTAAGGTCTGCGTCGATCTGGACTCTTACTATGCTCTGATACCAGGCTGCCTGGTCATCATAACTGTTGTCGTTTTCTTTGAGATCAAAATCATCTCTGTAGATACCCATTGTCTTAATATCGCCGCTTACTTTTACGTTCTGCACTTCCGCGAACGCAGGCGCCGCTAAGAAAGCAACGACCGTAAGAACGATACATACTTTCATTATTTTACTCATTTAGTGTTCCTCCTTGGTTTTTCTTTATCTATTTCTAGGGTTTAACCTAAGAAAATTATCTGCTTCATTTATAAATATATCGCCTTTTTTTGACTGCTTCGGCTTTTAAAATTTCCCTCCCTTCCTTGCCTGATTTAAGCTGTCTACAGCGGTATACTCGGTCTTTGTTCTATTAAGTGAGAAGTATACCTTATATACATAGCCTTGTCAAGGCTATTCCGCCCAAGGACCTACCTGTCGCTTTTGTCCAGTTTATCCAGTTTCATGGGGCGTGATTTAGGGGAAATGGCTATGGTGACGATGCTCCCTCCGCCCTTTGGTTCAATAGTAATAATGCAACTTTCTGTATCTTTTTCGTAATTCAGCATCCTGCGCTCGTACTCTATTATATTTATAGCGCTCCAATTATACATGGTCATCTGATCTTTATAAAATGAGACCACAAGATCAGGGGATTTTGAACCTACATACTTCAATAACGCCACCCTTGTCGCGTCATTCTGGAACGCGAAAGATTCTTTGTCCAATATCTTAAAACCCGCGGGAATAGGGACATCACTAAACCTCAAGAGAGCCGAAACATCCAACGACACATCCTGGCCGCTATAAGAACCAGAACCTGATAACGTAGAGCAACCACTCATAAGACTAACTACCGCCAGGCAACCCACAATAAGTAATATTTGTTTTACACCCATGATATCCTCCGATCCGGTTATTTCTATAAATTTTACTACACTAATTTCCTTATGTCAAGTAAACGACAGGCCAATTTTTCCGAGTTGGCAAATACCGCTTCGGCTTCTTTTTTGTCAAGTCCCGCTCCCATCAGGACACGCTCGGCAAAATCTTTCGTGATCAGGTCAGCGGGTGAATGCGAATCCGAATCAATAACCAGTTTAGCGCCCGCTTTCCTCGCGATGTTCACCACGTGGCCGTTTGTGAGCGAATGACCTTTTCTCGCGGTTATCTCAAGATGCACATCTTTGGCAGCGGCCAGTTTCGCGTCATCCATAGTTATCTGTCCGGGGTGAGCCAGGATATCAACTCCTGAAAGTATAGCTGCCTTGTTAGTGCCGGGAATCACGCATTCCACAGGAGTCTCTCCATGCGCCACGATTAATTTCGCTCCTTTTGAACGGGCAAACTTTACGGCGTCCTTTATGCTTTCAACGGGCATATGCGTAAGCTCTATGCCCGGAATAGCTTTTATTTTCCAATTCTTATTTATATCAGCGCATGCTTTAATTATGCTGGTTATGGTGAATTCCAGATTAGACGCGTCAGCATGATCGGTCATGCCTATGACCCTGTATCCTTTTTCTTCAGCGCGCCGAGCCAGTTCACTGGCCAGCAGTTCTCCGTCACTCAATAAACTATGCGTATGAAAATCTATCATAAAACTTCTCCTTCTTTAAGTGGCGTCCCTGGGCTGATTCGAACAGCCGACACCAGGTTTAGGAAACCTGTGCTCTATCCATCTGAGCTACAGGGACGTTTTTAGTTAACTTCCTACACTGCCCTATAAAAACTCTAAAGTTCTCGACTCACGAAGTTTATCCCGAGCGCAGTCGAGGGGTTCGCTCGAACAATATTCTTCAAGCAAAGTCCTGAGCTTGTACGCCAGAGGCGGACATAGTCGAAGGATAATATCCTTCGAGCGAGCTAAGCGAGTCGAGAAGCATAAAGATTCCACTATCTGATTAATATTTCACCATTGAATATACCGGAAGCCCTTTGAGCTTGTCTCTGCCTTTGAGGTCCGACAATTCTATGACAAAAGATACTTCGACAATATCCCCTTTTAACTTTTTTACCAATTCAACCGCTGCCGCCATTGTGCCGCCTGTCGCCAACAGGTCATCAACTATTAAAACTTTCGCGCCGGGCTTAAAAGCATCCTCATGTATCTCGATCGTATCCTCCCCATATTCCAGGGAATAAGTTACACTGGATGTGCTGTAAGGCAGTTTACCTTTTTTTCTTATAGGAGCAAACGCCGCGCCTAATTTATTGGCGAGCGCCGCGCCGAAAATAAACCCTCTTGCTTCTATGGCAACGATAGCGTCAATGTCTTTTTCTATGTAACGCTCATACAGAACGTCCATTACCTCTTTGAATTTATTCTTATTATTCAAAAGTGTAGTAACATCATAAAAAAGTATCCCTTTTTTTGGAAAATCAGGAATGCTTCGTATATGCTGTTTTAAACCTTTCAAGGTTACCTCCCGGTTTTAATATTCTCCCATCTCTCCGCTCTGCTGGATTATGTGCGCCTTCAATTTATCCAGCGCCGCGGCCTCTATCTGCCTGACACGCTCCCTGGTTATCCCAAAAACCTTGGCTGTTTCACCTAAAGTATGAGTCTCACCTTTAGTCAGGCCAAAGCGCAGGTCCAGGATCTTTTTTTCTCGTTCATTCATGCGGGCCAACAGGTTATCTACTCTCTCGCGACGCAGGGAATCAATAATGTTCTCCATGGGGGAAGCGCTGGTTTCGTCCTCTATCAAGTCCATAAACTGCCCTGTCCCGTCATCACCGATAGGCGCGTCCAGGGAAGATATCTTCGTGGCGACTTCGCTTATCTCCCTGACCTTTTTCATAGACAGCTTCATTGTTTTGGCGATCTCTTTAATCTTGGGCTTACGGCTGTATTTCTGCGTCAACTGCTCGGTGACGCGTTTCCACCTGTTTATGATCTCAGTCATATAGACAGGTATCCTTATGGTCTTGCCCTGATTGGCGATGGCGCGTGTTATATACTGTTTTATCCACCATGCGCCATAAGTACTGAACCGGTAACCCTTATAAGGATTGAATTTCTTGACAGCCTTTATCAGCCCAAGATTCCCTTCTTCTATCAGATCCATGATCGGTACGCCCAGTTTCGAATACCGCTTCGCGATATTTATCACAAGACGCAGATTTGACTGGATCATTTTTTTTCGGGCTCGGGCATCCCCTCTTCTTATTTTCCGGGCAAGGGATTTTTCCTGATCACCGGTAAGAAGGGGGATATCCTTGATAGCCCTCAAATAAAGTTTTATAGCGTCCACGGTATGTCCTTTATTTTTTACTCTCAATGACCGCTTGAGCCGCGGCAAGCCTCGCTATCGGCACCCTGTAAGGCGAACAACTGACATAGTTCATCCCTGCAGCGTGACAGAACTTAACGGAACTCGGATCTCCGCCGTGTTCTCCGCAAATGCCTACTTTTAATTTCTTGCGGGTCTTTCTTCCTCTCTCGATACCTAATTTTATCAGCTGGCCCACGCCTTCCTTGTCAATGCTCTGAAAAGGATCTTCAGGCAGCATTTTCTTTTTTATATAATCAGGCAGGAACACGCCCGCGTCATCACGGCTGTACCCGAACGTCATCTGCGTCAGGTCATTGGTACCGAATGAAAAGAACTCAGCGTTTTCAGCTATCTTGTCAGCCGTAAGAGCGGCTCGCGGTATCTCGATCATCGTGCCTACCGTATACTTGATCTTTGTCTTGGACTTTTCTATGATGCCCTCAGCTGTCTCGCGCACTATGGCCTCCAGGTAATCAAACTCGGCCTTTGTGCCTATAAGAGGTATCATTATCTCGGGCAATACATCAATACCTTTTCGGGCCATGTTGCACGCGGCCTCGACAATAGCCCTGGTCTGCATTACGCAAAGTTCGGGATAAGTAATAGAAAGCCTGCATCCCCTGTGGCCCAGCATAGGATTCATCTCGTGCAATTTTTTCACAAGATCATTTATCTGATCCGAAGAAACATTCATTCTTTTTGCCATTTCATCTACTCCCGCTTTATCATTCGGCAGGAACTCATGCAGAGGAGGATCTAAAAGCCTGATGGTGACAGGCAATCCGTTCATTTCCTTGAATATACCCTCGAAATCCTGGCGCTGATAAGGCAATAATTTTGCCAGCGCCTTTTCTCTTGAAGCCAGGTCCTGAGCCAATATAAACTCGCGTATAGCCCATATCCTTTCTCCCTCAAAGAACATATGCTCAGTCCTTGTAAGCCCTATGCCTTCGGCTCCAAGCTTGCGCGCTACCATAGAATCTTTTGGCGTATCGGAATTCGTGCGGATATTCAGTTTACGATATTTATCCGACCACTGCATCACCTGCATGAACATCTTGAATATCTCGCTCTTTTTCGCGACAGCATTACCTTCTACCACTCCGGCTATCACAGGGCTTGATGAAGACCTTACGTCCCCGAGCATAACCTCACCCGTGGCACCGTCCAGGGAAATAAAATCCCCTTCCTTTATTATTTTACCTCCGACACTTATTTCTTTTTTCGTGTAACTAATGTTTAAGGCTGAGCAACCTGCTATACAGCACTTGCCCCATCCTCTGGCGACAACCGCGGCATGAGACGTCATTCCGCCCGTAGAGGTTAAAATACCGACCGCGGCATCCATTCCCGCGACATCCTCAGGGGAAGTCTCGTGCCTTACGAGAATGACCTTCTTGCCCTGCTTTTTCCATATCTCAGCGTCTTTGGCCGTAAAAACTACCTGGCCTGAAGCCGCTCCCGGGCCTGCCGGTAAACCTTTGGCAAGCGTAACAGCATCTGCCTTTGCCTTAAGGTCGAATATCGGAAATAAAAGCTGGTTGATCTGATCGCCTTCTATCCTGACCAGCGCCTCTTTAGGCGTGATCATTTTTTCTTTTACCATGTCACAGGCTATCTTTACCGCCGCCAGGCCCGTGCGCTTGCCTGTCCTGGTCTGCAGCATAAAAAGCTTGCCCTCCTGGATGGTAAACTCTATATCTTGTATATCCCTGTAATGTTTTTCAAGCCTGTTCCTTATCGCGTCCAGCTCTTTATAGACCTTCGGCATTTCTTTTTTCAGGTCGCTGATAGGCTCGGGCGTCCTTATGCCCGCCACAACATCCTCACCCTGCGCGTTTATAAGAAACTCCCCGAAGAATTTCTTTTCGCCCGTAGAAGGGTTGCGGGTAAAAGCAACACCTGTCCCTGATGTATTCCCCATATTACCAAATACCATTACCTGGACGTTTACAGCTGTCCCAAGAAGCCCTGTTATCTTATTTATCCTCCTGTAGACTACCGCTCTTTCAGTATTCCATGATCCAAAAACAGCGTTCACCGTGGCCATTAACTGATCTTTAGCGTTGCCGGGGAAAGGTTTTTTAACATGCTCCTCGTAAACTTTTTTATATTCCCCGACCAGTTCTTTTAACTGTTCAGAGGTAAGTTCGTTGTCGACCTTGGCGTTGTATTTCTTTTTGATCGCGACCATCTTTTCCTCAAAATATTTATGCCCCACGCCCATGACAACGTCGCCGAACATATCTATGAAACGCCTGTAAGCATCCCATGCCAGGCGCTCATTTCCTGTCTTCTTCGCCATACCCATTACCGCGTCATCGTTCAATCCCAGGTTCAGGACCGTATTCATCATGCCCGGCATAGAGACAGCTGCTCCGCTCCTGACAGAAACAAGAAGAGGATTGTCAATATCTCCCAGTTTAGCTCCCATTACTTTCTCAAGCTTGATTATATTGGCATCTATCTGCTTCTGGAGGTCAGCCGGATATTTTTTGCCATGCTTGTAATAATAGTCACACGCTTCCGTAGAAATAGTAAATCCCGGAGGGACAGGTACTCCTATATTCGTCATTTCCGCAAGGTTAGCGCCTTTGCCCCCAAGCAGTGATTTCATCTTCGCGTTTCCGTCAGCTTTTCCTCCACCAAAAAAATAAACCATCTTCGCCATCTCTTGAAACCTTCCTTTCTGTTTAGTTATTAATGTTTCATTATATACGTTGTCATCCCTTGACGACTATTTGCGGCAATCTTGCCAAGTCAGCGACTCGTTCCGCGTAAAGCGAGTTCACTGCCTTCATCATCGCGAGACGATTCATCCGCAATGGACTGTCTTCTGTATTTACCAGCACCTTATCAAAAAACTCGTGCAAGGCTTCATAAAACGTCTCAGCATATTTTCTGGTAGCGTCGCTATACTCTTCTTTATCTATAAGATCCTTTATCTCATCTTTTGATTTCAGATACGCGTCCCAGACCGCGCGTTCAGGATCATCCCTTAACAGGTCTTTATTGACTTCCCCTATTTTTTCTTTCCCGGCGCCTTTTAGGATGTTGCCGGTCCTTTCCACGACCTTTGCCGCGCGTAAAAAATATTCACTGTCCTTCATGGATAAAACAGCGTCCAGCCTCTTGAAGATGTCGGATATGTCGCATCCTCCCGCGCCAAGCACCGCCTCTTTAAGCTCAAGCGGCCTCACATTCCCCATCAAAAAACCGATCCTGTCCTTTATATAATCAATGATCGTTTTCTTAAGCTCGGATGGGCCTATTTTTAACTTTCCGCCGTATAGTCCGATCGCCTTTTTAATAAGCGGCTCCAACTCGATCCTGAATGATCGGTCCTTTATAATACGGATCAATCCCAGCGCGTTTCTCCTGATCCCAAAAGGATCAAAGCTTCCGCTGAGTTTCCCCGAAGACATCCCCACGAAGCCGGCCACATTGTCTATCTTATCACTTATGGCGAGTATCGCGCCGGCTATGCTTTTGGGCAAAGCATCGTCTATACCCTGCGGAAGGTAATGCTCACCTATGGCTTCCGATACTTCCTTTTTTTCCCCGGATTTAAGCGCGTATTCCCTTCCCATTATTCCCTGAAGGCTCGGAAACTCCCCGACCATATGGGTAAGGAGGTCAGATTTTGAAAGCTCACCCGCTCTCTGCGCGTCACTTTTCAAAGAACCGCTAATGCCTAAACTGTCACAGATAAAACCTGACAGCTCTTTTAATCGTTGATTTTTTTCAAACATATTACCTAAGTCTTTCTGAAAAATCAAGTCTTTTAATTGCGGAGCGTTCCCGGAAAAAACTTTTTTTGTATCCTCTTCATAGAAAAACAGGCTGTCCTTGAGCTTGGCCTCTAAAATATTCTCATAATTTCTCTTTACCTTATTTTCATCACGGCCTTTTCCGTCTATTATGGCGACGAATTTATTTATGAGCATTCCTCTCTTCATGACAGGAAATACCCTCTGGTG
>JAHIUV010000082.1 GCA_018817035.1 Candidatus Omnitrophota bacterium
CATTATCATCTTTAATCATCTTATAATGAAAACTCGACCTATTAAGACTAACAATACGGCACGCCCTTGATGTATTCAGCCCAAAGCGCTCTTTTAGCTTAAGAGCGGCCTGCCGCTTTACTTTGGGCTTAGGAAGTTTTTTGAGTTGAGGGCTTTTAATGCCTGTATATCGAGCGTCTGGTCCGCTACGATATGTTTTAAACGCCTGTTCTCATCTTCAAGTGCTCTAAGACGCCTTGCGTCCGATACTTCCATACCGCCGAACTTCGCTATCCACTTGTAGATCGTTGTCTCTGAAATATTGATCTCCCGTGACAAGTCTGAGATCTTCGCGCCCTGAGAGTGCTTCTTTAAGATACCTATGATCTGTTCTTCTGTGAAGCGCTTACGTGCCATTACTTTGCCTCCCTTCGTAGCTTGTAGCTACTGTTTTACACCAGGAGACTCAACTTGTAAAGTGTACAGTTTTTGGGGGTAGGGTCATTATTAGAAACGAATATTTTAAGGCAAGTTTTTTGCCTAAGTTAAAAGACTAAGGTCACGTTAACGTCACAAAAAATACTTGCAATGCTATGAACATCTTATATAATAAGAAGTTATGGAGACTCAGAAATTGATTCTGGGCCTCGGCACCATCTTTTAAAAAAAAGGAGGCAGTAATGAAGAGATTCCGCATATTAATGGTGGTCGTAATCGGAATTATGTGTTTAACTGCCATTGCCTACGCAGATGTCCCCCGAGTTATAAATTATCAGGGAAAATTTACGGATAACGAAGATAATCCTTTATCAGGTAATTATCTGGTAACGTTCAAATTTTATGATGCTGCTTCAGGTAGTTCGGCCTTGTGGGAAGAAGGCCATATACTTACTATGAAAAATGGTGTTTTTAACGCGCTTTTAGGTTCCATAAGGCCACTTGATATGGATTTCAATAAAGACCTGTGGCTGGGCGTGGAGGTTGCCAGCGACGGGGAAATGTCGCCCCGTATAAAACTTACGAGTTCAGCGTATGCCATGAATGCCGAGAGCCTTGACATGCTTGATTCCAGCCAGCTCCTTAGGAATGATGTCGATTCTGTTATGTCAGGTTCACTTACGCTTAAAAAAGACCTGGTATTAAGGGGAAATACTTCCGCGCCGAGTAGGATCATATTGACGGACGGCCAGGGCCGCGAATATTACCTCTGGATGGACAATAGCGGGAATTTACGCATAAAACAAGGTTCACCATCTTCAAGCAAAGACGGAGATATGATACTAAAACAAAAAGCCGGCGGCATATCAAATGTCTTGATGAGAAACGCGACTCTTATTCTTTTGGCGATGGCGATCCTTATAGGTATCAAGATACTCTCTTCCGCTAAAAAGAAGCAGCCCTGAAAATAATTGACCGGCACGAATAATTTAATATAATATTTTTAACTTAAAATATAGCCCCATACGGATATATTGAATGCGTATTGGGGTCTACAAGGCCATGGGTAATGGCCTTTTTCTGTCAAATTATAATAAAGACTTTTTAAGCCACTTAAAGTTAGAATTGGTATATATGAGAAAGATATATAAAATAATTAATATAGCATTAATATTTATACTGGTAGTGGATTTTTCATGCCAGGGTCTCTATGCCATAGAATGCTCTTATCAGCGGGTTTATCTTAGAAAACCACTGGAGTTTAACGATTCAGATGAAATAGCTCCTCGTTTTTTAATTATGCTTGCCGGAGAATTCAGCAGTAAGTTAGCGTACAAAGCAGAGGGGTTGCCTCGGACAAAGCTAATTGATATAGCAAAGCAGGAATTAAAATTTCTTTTAAGTAATAAAAAAGCTGAAATTTTTTACTCAATTGATAAAAATGATAATATATGGATTTACCATGAGTCGAGGAAGTCGTATCTACAGGGAATATATGTAAAAGTGCATATCGCGGGAACACTCGCTGGGCACTTTGCCATCAAGACAGAAAAAGAATTTAATGGGACAGAGTTTACAATGGATCACAAGATACCCCTGTTTCGGGATAATAAAAATAATCAGGAAATTAAAACTTTGGAGGTTGATACTGGTAATGTATTCCTGACTCCTGAAATTTTAAGCCCGGAAGAAGGGATTTTACGGCTTAAGGAGAGGATTAAAGATATCGCAATTGCTAATCGCGAAAAAGATAGGCATAGCATAGCACTGATTTTAAGCGGTCCAAAAGGCATAGGGAAAATCGCCTTTAGGAACATGTTGCAAGAGAATTTTGATATTCCGGGCTGGCCTGTTAGGTCTCTTGAACAACTTTCTTTTTCTGGGTCTTTGAAGTATGTTAATTTAATACAATACGACGGAGAAACAAGACCTGAAGTCCGTAAGAGATTTGAAAATCCCGGCAGAACAGTTATTACAGTATATCTATCAGATACAAATATTGTATCAGAACTGCCAAAGCTTGTTATAGGCCACGCAGATTTTATTATAGATTCCCGTGCAGAAATTAAATTGGCACCTGAAAAAATCGCAGAACTGCTGAAACAAGGGAATTTTACACTGAAAGATTTATAAATAACTTTCTTCAAAATTTTTGGCTTTCTCAATTCTATTCTTAATGGTATAATTAGCTAAAACAAACAAGCCGATGTAGCTCAGTTGGCAGAGCAGGGTTTTCGTAAAGCGAAATATCAAATTTCCATAAAGAAGCAAAACCTGTATTATTCGGGAAGGACTGGTTTAGGCGGTGTATCCATCCATACCCTCAGACATACATTCGCAAACCACCTTGTAATGGTAGGCGTGCCATTGGCCACAGTAGGTAACCTCTTGGGCCATAGCGCCCCATCTCTCTGGATCACTTTAAAAACGCGGTTGATAAGCTCAATTTTTAGTTGACTTTGAAAGGTCTTTTGATATAATGAAAGTGTTTTCAAATATTTGAAGAGCTATCTTTAAATAAAAAGGAGTGGATTATGGAGTTAACAAAATCTGAACAGATAATATTAAGGTACTTTGCCGCAGATTCTGGAGCCACTTTGTATGAAAGCGAGATTGCTAAGAATACCAAGGTAAGTATTGGCTCTGCAAATCAATCTTTGAAAGAGCTTCTTAAGAAAGATATGGTCTATTTAGAGAAAAAAGGCAATATGAATTTCTACAGCCTTAATTTAGATAATCCATTAGTGAGGCAATTTAAGGTTACACAGACCATAGCTGAGTTAAACGGCCTAATTACCAAATTGAAACCCCTAACAAAACGTGTCGTCCTTTTTGGCAGTTGCGCAGAAGGAATTGACACTCAGGGTAGCGATATTGATCTGGCTATAGTCTCTCAGGAAGAAGAGAATGTGCGAAAGTTAATCAAAAAGCAAAAGATCGCCAGAGAAATTCAGGTTTTAATCTTCAAATCCAATGATTTTTTGGCCTTAGCAGAAAAAGACAAACCCTTATATGAACGTATCCAAAAAGGTATTATACTATGGAGGGCTGATTGATGGATTATTATTTTAAAAGATGTTTAGAAAAGAAAAATCTTGTCAAAGTTAGTATTGATAAAAAGTTAATTGAGAAAGAAATTATTACTGCGGAATCTGACTTAAAGGACTCCGAAGATGTCTTAACTTTAGAGAAATATAAGATGGCTACAATAAGTGCTTATTACTCAATGTTTCATGCAGCGAAAGCTTTACTTTATTCAAAGGGATATCGTGAAAAGAGCCACTTTTGTCTGCGAACAGCTATAAAGAACCTTTTTGTCGATACTAATTTACTCGAATCAAGTTTTCTTGACGATTACGATACGGCTAAAGATCTACGTGAAAATGCAGATTATAAATCGGATTTTTCCAAAGAAGGAGCAGAACAGCTAATTGGCAAGGCAAAGAAATTTTTAGACAAAGCTAAAATTTTGTTAAATCTGTAAAGTATGTATAAATATTATAATTGCGAAAAGGATAAAATAATATGGGAAGACATTATTTCTTTTTAGATGCCGATGCTTTTTTAGGGGATGTAAGTAAGCGTTTTGAAGAAGAGGAATTTATGCACGATTTTAAGCAGTTTCTATCTTATGTCATTAAGCATAAGATTAAATTGACGCCCCAAAATAGATGGATACCCATGAAACATCTCTACGTCATTAATAGTTTGTTTAAAAACCCTTCAGAGCTAGACGATGTGATAGGGGATAAAGTATATAAAACCCGTGAAGAGTTTTGCGCCCCTAGAATATATTTTATAGATTTATTGGCCGGAGCGAGTGATTGTATCATTGCTGATGATAGAGATGTTTTGGCGGTCGGGCCATTCTATAATAGATTTTTAAATATGGATGGATTTAATAAAAAAAGATGGCTTGTCTTGGCGTGGTATTTTCACTTGGACTGGGATAATTGGATGCCTGAAGGAGACTTTGGAAAGACGATTCAGGAGAAGAATTTGGAAGCAGTCTCTTATCTAAAAGAGATAAGTAACATTAAACACGAGGTGAATTTTAAAAAATTCACCAAAAGCTACATAGAAAATTTAAATCTTAAATGGAATGCACCCTCGCAAAGTCTCAATCGCGATCTTATGGAATGGGGGATTGAACGATGTATATTGGAGCCATTAAGTTGGTTTGGCATAATTAGATTTTGTCATAAAGGCAAAGGGAAATTTGCCATAAGAAAAGTAAAGGATTTTTATATACAACCTATGGGGAAGATATTTCTCGAAGAATTGGTAAAAATGGGAGAGAAGATCAAAGAGGGTTTGACAAAAAAATCAAATTGCAATAATAACTGAGTTTGATATGATATATTATAAGCGTGGGGCCAAATTGGGACTATTTCAGGACAAAATTGGCACAAAGAGATGAAACTAAACAAAAGTACATAAAGACGTAATTTTTGTATTTCCAAGCAATTGAGTCAAAATTATTGATTAAGCCGATGTAGCTCAGTTGGCAGAGCAGGGCTTTCGTAAAGCTCAGGTCGGAGGTTCGAATCCTCTCATCGGCTCCAACGAATCAAAGAGGATCCGAATGGAGCTTTTCGCCGAGCAAAGCGAGGACAAGATGCGACGTATAGGAGCAGCGGCAGAAA
>JAHIUV010000014.1 GCA_018817035.1 Candidatus Omnitrophota bacterium
CACCTGATAAAATATACCATATGGTATATCCCCTGTCAAGCCTTAACTTCACAACAGTGCATTGCAGTTTTGTGAAGTTATCTACTTCTCGACTCCGCTCGAAGAATATTGTTCGAGCTTGTCGAGAACTGAAATTTTAGATTGCTTAACTTCACAAAACTGCAAAGCACTGTGAAGTTAAGGTAATTATAATACTAATTGTATGAGTTTTACAAGATATTTAAGGGTGAATCTTATGGGGGATTTTAGCAGGGGTTTGTCTTTTATGAAATTTGCCACTGGTGGGCTGTGGCGATAATAAAAGTCTACGAAATTTCTTCCGGCTGTGGATTTTAATAAAAACCTATCCCTGAAATCACACAGTATTTTTACCTCCTCGGCCATGGGCGTGCCGAATACGGCTGTGGCTATAAAACAATTAGACATGTCGACTTCGCTCTCGTCGGAGCCTGTTCCGGAGCCACTCTCATTTTCTTTAGGTGTACCCGCGATGCCAAAAACACTAAAATGGTTGGTTTTGACCGTGACTATATTTTCTTCAGGAAAGACCAATGCATCTGAAAGCAGTTTCCATTCTTCTTTGGTTTCATCGAACCAATAGGCATCCATGGTCAATTCATCTACATTATTATCATCCGTGAATCCGTCTCCGTCCACGTCAAGATAAGGAATGGTTATTGTCATTTCTTTGTCAAAAACCCCATCATGGCTATTGAATTTATATTCCCTGTATTCACCCACACATAGAATATCATCGGTTAGGTCAATTGCCCTAACAACTTCATCTCCTTCTAATTTTCTTATATCTACCTCATCATCCATATCAAGTATCCCTGCCGGCAGAACAAGAGCTGTCCTGTCAGAAAACTTCACCTTGTTCAATTTATCTACCTGTATATTTTTTCTGGCGCTCGGCGACAAAGTATCCAGGCCTACTATGCCATTATTGTTATTTTTACCGCTTGTAACATAAATTACCTCGCGGCAATTCCTAATAAAAATATTGTCCAGTTGCGCGTCGACTTTCGCCATATAAACACCGGAATCATGATATATGTGCTCCGCCTCGGGCAAAAGAGTTATCATGTTACATATACCGTCGCCTTCAAAATCCCAAAAATACTTAGCATCTCCGGCATGAGACTCGCAATCAAAAGAAAACTTTACTGATAAAGGCGCCTTTCCTTTCTTAATATCCGCCGAGATTTTTCCTTTACGGATATCCTGCGCGGCCAACATACCAAACCTGAGTTCCTTTTCCGCTTCAGAAGCCATATTGTTTTGATCAGTCACCCTAAGAGTAGGCGCGTAGACGCCAGGTTCAAAATATGTATACTTAGTTTTCGCTGAATCAGTAGAAGTAAAATCAAATACTCCGTCACTGTCAAAATCCCATTGATATTTTTGTATAGCGGCTCCGCTATCCACCAAAGCGTCAAAGCCTACTTCAATGGGAACACTACCTCTGTCATTTAAAAAAATCGGCTCAATACTTAAAACTTTAGGATCGGATATTTGGATCAGAATTTTTTGCGAACCGCTTAACCCTTTCGCATTGGTTACTTTTAATTCCGCGTAATAGTCTCCGGGTACAGTATATGTTTTAACTACGCAAGATGAATCTGCGGAACAGGCGTCATATACGCCATCCCCGTTAAAATCCCATTCATACTTGCAAATATCGGCCTGAGAAAGCACGCTTCCCTTAAAATAGACCTTGCTTGGAGAAACGCCTTTTAACGGAGACGCTTCCAGATAAACACAGGGGCTCTCAGGAATAGATTCGACATTAATGCCGGCTGTATAAATATTTGCATAGCCTTCTCTATCCGTAACGCGAAGGGCAGCGGAAAAATCGCCTTCGCCGCTATACATAAACATGGTGTCACCTGACTCAAGAGAACTAAAATCATAGACACCTTTGCCGTCAAAATCCCATTCATATTTAACTATGTTTCCCGCCCCGGAAACAGTATCCGCGCTAAAATTTACTTCAAGGGGCGCTTTGCCTTCCAGGGGTTCAGCAAGCGGCTTTGCGGCCGGAGGCAAAGGTTCAGCCTCAGATACCGTTATCTTTACTTTTTCAGAAACACTGTCTATACCGTCACTAACATTAAAAGTTACAAAATATTTTCCGGACTGGTTACGAGCCGGTTGCCACGAAAACTTTTTTGTATCAGGTCCAAAATATGCCCCGTCAGGCATTGTTTCAACCGAATATAGAAGAATATCCCCATCCATATCAGTTGCCTCTACCGTGAATTCCAGATATTCTCCGGCAGTAACAATTTTATCTCCTATAGCAAGTAAGACCGGGGAATAATTGGGTTTTGGCATAGCTAATACATAAAATGTTTCTTTGTCGGAGGTAATGCTTTCATTACCGTAAAGTAACTCACAATAAAGATAATGCTTCCCTGTGTCTTTAACATTTATATTAAAATCAAACACCTCGTATCCGTCCAAATCAATGCCTTTTTTCTTTTTTGCCTCATCACCGTCCAAAAAGACATTTAAATCTCCGCTTAACGAAAAACTCGAAAAACAGCGCGCTTCTAATTTTACGTTTTCTCCTTCCGTGTATTCATTTTTATCTATATAAAGATCTATCCTTGATTCCCCATCCACGTCGAAAAATACCGAACCCCGGGCAATAACCGAACTCTCATAAATAAATCTGTACAATAACCTATAAAGCCCCGGCTTTGCGAATCCCGGATCAAATGTTCTTTCTATGAAAATAGCGCCTTCGTCTAAAAAGATACTCTCGTTTATCACCTCAAGCGAATCAGAATCAGGCGACACTATATCTGCCAGCAGATTCACGTCTGCCGGGACGCTGGAATTAACCTTCCATTTAAATGTTACGCTTTCATCTCTCGCATAACTCTCTTTATCGCAGCGAGCCTCAAGCACTTTAAAAGGGCTGTTAGGGATTTCTTCTTCATTATCCGCTAAAACAGAACCAAGATAGAGCGCTTTTCCGGAAGAAAAATATACCCCATAATAAATTTTACTCCGGTCCTGCGCACCGGGAATGCTAAAACTTATTTCTTTTGAGTCCGTTAACGTAAAATCCTTTTTGGTTTCGGTCTCTTCGAACCTGGCTTCCGCAAAAAGACTTACGTTTTCCGCGGAACCGGTGTTTTGGATCCTTAACTTCAAAACGCCTTCTTTGAATTCAGCCTCGACATCCAACGTTACTCCCTCTATTTTAAAACTTATTATGTGTTCCTCTCCGTTAAACGCATATACTGCCTCATACAAGCCTTCTTCCGTGTCAGGGGGAAGTTGAAATCCGACCTCTAATTCCTTTTTATCACCGGGTTCTAAAAATTCACTCAAATCTTTTTCAAATAAATCCATAAATTTAAAACCAATCCCGCATTTACCCGCCGCAGCGCCCTTGTTTTCGACCCTGAATTTAAAAGATACCGCGTCACCTGCCGTAAACACGCTTTCGCCATCCTCTAAAAGCGCGACCTCTATTTCAGGAGAGGGCTCCGGCCCTTCGGAATCGTCCAAATCGCTTACGTAAAATCTCTCAACGCATTGATAGTTTTTCTGAGAATCCTGTGATCGTAACGCGGCCTGCAGATAATATTTTCCGGTTTTTTCTATCGAGGGAATTTCTATGTCGATATTTTTCACATGCGTTACAGTAGGGACGGCCACGGTCTGCTTAAAAATGGCAAGGTCCTTCGATAAATAGTCATCGTCAGGGACATAAAGAGCCGTCAATCTATACCTCAAAAAAGAAGATTCGCTATTATACCTGTCTTGTACCTGGATAAAATAATTTGAGGGATCGCCTGTCTCAAACTCTATTGCCAGATCCTCTCCGGCTGATCCCACGGCAGAATCAATATAAGAATCACGAGGGTCTTTATAGAGTCTCATATAAGGCCTCAGATTAGCCGGAACGTCTTTTATGTATACGGTGACCTTGCCCGAATCCGGCACTGATATTTTATAGAAATCGTTGTCTCCTTTGACGGAAATAGTGGCGAAATAATCTTTTCCGAATTCGACCGGCCCAGCCTCTGCTTTTATATTGTTCGGCTCATATTCGTCAGTTGTCTTTATGAAATACGCTTTAAAAGAATACGCGTCAGGAGACGAAAAACTGGAATACCAATCCTTTACGGTGAGGTAATGTTTCCCGGGTTGAGAGATCTCAGCATCGAGATTTATCTTTTCACCGGAGGCACCGCCTTTTTGGGAGATAAGTTTCTTCGAGAAATCATAAATCTTAAGAGAAGGCCTTAGTCCTTCCGGAACATTTAGCATATCAATATAAAGGAGGCCTTTTTCTTCCGCGTCTATTACAAAATAGTCCTCATCCCCCGCGGGAAATATCGTGGATATTATTGTTTTTCTTATATCGATCTCTTTCGCGGAAGTGAAATCCGGATTAGGTTCATACCGGTCAGAACCTAAGGTAAATTCTATTTTTAAGCTATACTCCTCCTGCGAAGAAAAAGTATTGTACCTGTCCCTGAGCAAAATATAATAAATCCCCGGCTCCCCGGCTTCAAAAGAATATTCTATTTCCTGGCCTGAAAGCGCGGCAGTAGACACTACCGGCCTCTTATCGGGATTATATATCTTAAGGTTCGGCCTAAAGCCCTGCGTTACATTTTTCACTGAAACATTCAATATCGAAGGCTCATCAATGGTAATAGTAAAATAATCCTCATCCCCATAATCATAGATTTTACCTATAATAACCACGTTACCTGTTATCTCGTTCGCGCCTGTAAAATCATTATTAGGCTCAGCCTCGTGTACTTCGAGCCATTCGACATCTTCGGGAGTTAGCCCCAAATCCTCTTCTTGTTCGAGGCTTAGCCTCGAACAAACGTTGTCTCCTTCTTTTATCTGTATCGGCTCTGTAATATCTTCGGGCTGGGTATATAATTCATAGAGTCCTGAGGGAAGATGTTTGAATTCAAACATACCCTCACTCGAAATAACGGCATATCTTACGCATGCATCCGAGCCGGCAACATCTACCGGGTTAAGCGTCAAGTATGAACCTATTGAATCAGCAAAAACGCCGGATAGGTTTCCATATTCCGTAGATTCCAGCGCGGCATCAAAAGTGTTCTCCCCTCCTAAAATGTCTATTTCCCCAGAGAGACTGTTATATCCATTGGCTCTGACACTAAAGCTGTATTTACCTCTGTCAATATTTTCCAATTTATACTTACCATCGATATTTGTGTAAACCGTATTTACCAGCGCTCCTTCTACGGGAAAGCCCCTCTTGTCTTTTACTGTTCCGAACAGGCTTCCTATTTCAGCGCCGGGTAGAACGCTTATGTCCAAAACCGCTGATTCGAGCTTTTCGCCTTTATTCGTAATTATTGCTTCGGCAAAAATCG
>JAHIUV010000083.1 GCA_018817035.1 Candidatus Omnitrophota bacterium
CTGCGGATCTTTTGCCTTTACCGATGTAGTGACTCTGTACCCAAAATACGACTCACTGCCCGGATCAAACGATATCCCAAACCTCACCTGTTCAGCCATTGCCATTTCCTGCGTATACCTAAGGTCCAAGGCCAGTTTTTGGCACGCTGCCTCAAGCCTGATAGGGCCCTTTGCCCTGCCGCTCGCGAGCACAGATATGGCAAGTATAGAAACTATAGTTATCACTATTACCAATTCTATTAATGTAAAACCTCTCTTGAGACTCATATGCACCTTATATGTACCTTTAATATATATACCTTAAACAATACTCCACATCCGAATAAAAGTCAACTTAACCGCTTGGGCACAGTGTCAAGAACTTTGCTGACGTTATGTCTTCTCGACTATGTCCCGATACTTCGGGACAAGCTCGAAGAATATTGTCCTTCGACAAGCTCAGGACTTTGCTTGGGGTTAAATATTGTTCGAGCGAGACCAAAGGTCGAGTCGAGAACAGTAATAAAGTCCTGATTATGCAAAAGTCAGCAAACTATTTTACAATATCGCTTGGATGACAACGTGACCATAATGATCAAAAGCAATAAAGCCGTTAATAAAGAAATACCCGCGCCCAGCTTAAAAGAAAATGGATCATATATAAACTCTACCGTATGTTTTCCGGGCATAAGGTGCACCGCGCGTAAAATATAATCCGCCCTATAGATCTTAGCCCGCCTGCCGTCCACATATGCCTTCCAGCCGGGATAATAAGTGTCACTCAAGATCAGGAATTTTGAAGCGCTTACTTGCGCGTTGATAATCACTTTTCCCGGCGAGTACTGCGCGATATCAACATTTTCACGTAACGCGTAATGTCTAATGTGTAATGCGAGGACAGGATCCTCATCCAGGATCACCTCTCTTGCCGGATTAAAATCTTTGCTTTTTAACCGCTCCAAAATCTTAGTTTCATCCTTGATCACCACTATCCTGTCCGCCAGAAATGCCCGCGGCAGGACATTTTCATTTTTATAGATATTGGCTTTATTGCCTTTCTTTGCCAGGGAATATCCTTCCGCGATAAAATCCTTTGGCGAGATCACATATTTCACGTTCAGAAGTGTCAGGATATTGTTCTCGTCAGGAGAATCCATATCCACTACAGCCTCGATAAGTTTTTCATTGCGCTTGTTGTAAAGTGAGCCATATCCATATGCGCTATAAATCCCAAAACTCACGTTTCTGTTCGAAGCCATCCTTTCTTTAGCCGAGCGTACGCCCTCAAAATAATCTCTTTCCGGGATAAACACATTCTGCCTGATCGTCGCTGGAGAATTAAATGTCCTGAATAGGCCTTGGTCTTCCTTTAAAAATTCGACCGTAGGCCCGGCATCCGAATACTCGCCTATATCCATATTGCGATATACCTGCTTATTAGCGCTAAATATGTCCAATATCGATACGCATAATAAAACAGGGATCACGACGCCTAATCTTGCCTTTCTGCTTAAAGGCAAGAACATCAACAGTCCCAGAAAAATAAAATAACCGATCGCCCTTTTTAAATTATACGCGCCTACAAAAATTATCTGAAAAAGTTCGGGTTCTTTCCCGGAGAAACCCGGAAAGACAGATAACGCTTTACTGTATAAAAAACCGGTTATTCTCTTAAAATCCAGGTTTAATATCAAATATAAAAATGAACCCGCGCACGCTATGCCCAGGAACATCCTTAAAAACCTGCCAAGAGGTTTTTGAGAAAAAATATTTATCCTGTAATGATCCAGGCCCATACCCGCCAGAACAGCCAGAGAAAAAGCCACCATAAAAAAGAATTTTATAGGATACCTTGAAAGCTCGAATCCCGGCATAACCTTGTACATGAGATAATATATAGGGGTATATCTTCCAAAAGCTATCACAATGCCCAGGGCCAGAATGTAAAAAAACGCCTGACGCCGCTTTTTTACATCAAACTTCAAAGAGATAAAAGCGCATACCAGGGTAAATATCCCCATGTAATAGATCAAAAGCCAGCTCTGACGCGTCCAATAATTCTTATATAAATAATCCGACTCGCTAAAATAAGGCATAAATAGGTCCAAAAGCGCGTAAGGCGGCAAAGACCACATAGACGCCTCATTAAAACCCATGCCCGGCCTGGACGTATGCCGCAAAAACTCCAGAAAAGGCAAAGTTTGAAAACAGGTAAGGCCGGCAGCAACCAATAAAGCAAGGACTAAAGGCCGCATCACCCCCTGTTCGAGGCTTAGCCTCGAACATTTAATGTTCGAGGCTAAGCCTCGAACAGGAGCTTGAGCAGGGCAATCTCGGACAAAACCCAACAATAACATGATAAAAACCGTACCGATCAATATCGCGGGCTCCCCTCCGCCCAATATCATCATTGCCAGAAAAATCCCGGCAATTATAGAGTTTTTAATACGATTTTTCTTTATCGCTCTCTCATAAAAAAGCACCACCAAGGGCAGCCAGGTAACAGACCCCAGGGAAGCTAAAAGATTTATAACAGAGATGATATAGCCGCTGAACATAAAAACAGTGGCTGATAAAAATGCCGCATATCCGGAATGCCCCCACTCTCTCATAAGAAGATACATGAAGAACCCTGCCAGGAAAATATGCGCTATTATAAAATAATTAAAAGCGTTCGGATAAGAAAATAATAAGTAGATCGCGCTAAGAGGGTAAAATACACAGGTCTGAAATTCGGCAAGATGGGGACTGCCACAGTGTATATAAGGGTTCCATAACGGAATATGGCCCTTGAGGAACTGGTTTACGCTAAACTCTCTTAAAGGATAAAAAAATCTCGACAGGTCCCTGTGGATAAACAGCTTGTTCTGAAATAATATATCGGAGAAAAATATGATTACAAGCGTCAATAAAATAAAAATGGGGACAGCGTCTTTTAGCCACCCCCATTTAATATTCAGACTGATCCGCTTCAAAACCGTACCAACCCTTATTTATCTTACCACGTTGATGTATCCTGTGTTCCGTCGGAATAAGCGCCGACAATGCCTGACGCGGATATATACCACCATCCGTTCGCTGATGTAGATGTCCCGCTGGGAACAACCGTCACCGCGCCTACAGCTGTAGCGTCATTAAGTTTATTCACCGGCATTCTTCCGTCGGCAAACAAGTCAGTGGTTATGGCTGACGGGAACGACGCTGTCCCTGAAGTGGCATTCTTCGCGTAATCAATGGCTACCACGGAACGCATAGCCCCCAGGCC
>JAHIUV010000084.1 GCA_018817035.1 Candidatus Omnitrophota bacterium
ATAACCTGTCGGAAATACTATAGCGCTTTCAGTGCCTTTAAAAACCGCTATATCTTTTTCCAATGTCTCGTATAATTTTATGTTTCCGGAGACTAGTCTTGACGCGCATGAACCCGCGCCAAATTCACGGACAGCCTGGATCTGAGCCTTGATTATTTCAGGATGAGAGGCTAGTCCAAGATAATTATTGGAAGAAAGCAGGATTACTTCTTTATTATTTATAGTAACAGTGGGCCCTTGCGCGCTATCTATGCGCGCCATATCCCTGAAAAGCCCTTGGGCTTTAAGATCATCTAATTCCTGTTGCAGTAAATTATTAAAATCAAACATAGCCTTAAAGTGTCCCAGCTACCGGTGGCCTTTTTGTTCGAGTAATACTTTAGTTCTCGACTTCGCTCGAACAATATTCTTCGAACGGAGCATTTATTCTCGATAAGCTCAAACAATATTCTTCGAGCGAAGGCACAAAGTGCCGGAGTCGAGAAGGTATAAAGCCAGTAAGGTTTATTATAATATCTGCTTAAAGCTTAGCCTTGAACAAATTGAGCAGCTTTTGCGTCCCTGAAACCAGCGCTGACAGCCGGAACAATCTACTTCAGCACCATGGGCATAAACTCTGTTGAACCGAATATGCCATATATACCGTGCTGCTTAAGCCATATAGCCCTCTTAAGGTATCCCAGCGCAGGACCTACTACATTAGCCGCCATTGAAGTCTCGTCCCCAAGAATAAACTTATGGCTCGAGCGTTTACCATCAAACGTGGTTCCTGTAAGGGTCATTGTAGTCGAGACAGGTTTTTTAGCGTGCCGCGTATCCATTACACCACCCACGGAAACCCTTTTCAAGGAATCCACAACACCCGCTTTTTTAAGAAGGATATCATCCGCGTGCTCCATGCCTCGCAATTCAAGTTTACCGTCGGTCCTGTCCAGCAATCTTTCAATGTCCCTATCCGTCATTCTCTTTGCCCTGTTTACAGTATAACCCGGCAGATGGGCAATATCTTCCCTTATAGTCGCCCTGTAAGCATTCCAATTAGAAATCCCGACTCCCCACCAGATATTAACATTCTCTACTTTTTCGAATGACTGGGCCGCCAGCACCGCCGCAGCCGACAATAATCCGGGAGTCGCTCCGCAGCCGGCTATATATACGCTCTTATTTCTCTTTAGCGCCGAGTCCAGCCTCATCATTAATTTGACCGCCCTTGTCCTCTTAAGAGCGCATGTAAAAACCCCGTTATATCCCGCTTTGATAAAACGTTTTACCACGCCGGGGATAAATTCATTAGGCAGGTTAGGCAGGGCAACAAAAATACCATCAAACTTATCCTTTATTTTTATGATATCCCCTATTGAATCGTCGGAACGTTTCATCCTGCCAAGGTCTTTAATGCCTATGCCTTTTTCAGAATAAAGAAAACCATCCGAATCGCATATAGCGACTACCTTTGCCTCGTTCTTTCTTGCCGCGAGCTCAAGGCATGCTTTGCCCAGGCCCCCGGCCCCTAAAACCGCTATCCTTATTTTATTCATAACTCCCTCCTGTTTAAAATATTAAACTTCAAACCCCAGGTCTTTTGCCATTTGCAGGTCCTCCTTAACAGACCTGCCCTTTGTAGTCAAATATCCGCCTATTATCATCCCATTCGCGCCCGCGCAGAAAGCCATTGCCTGCAGATCGCGCAAGGCCGCTTCTCTCCCCCCGGCTATTTTTATCGTCGGCTTTTGCAGTATCAACCTAAAAACAGCTATAGTCTTTATTGCGTCCAAAGGATTGATCTGCTCTATTTTCTCAAGCGGCGTGCCTTTTATCGGATTAAATATATTGATCGGAACACAGTTAACATTTATTTTCTTCAGCAAAAACGCGAGGCTTATCCTGTCTTCTAAAGCCTCGCCCATGCCTATAATACCTCCGCAGCATGGCCTCAGCCCGGCATCCTTTAATATTCCCACCATGTCAGACCTATTTTTATGCGAATGTGTCGTGCAAATATTTTTATAATAGGTTTCGGATGTTTCCAGGTTATGATTATACCGATCTATCCCAAGAGATTTCAGGTCATGTATCATCTCTTTCTCAAGGGCCCCCAGAGAACAATCTACTTTTATCCCGACCTCTTTATTGATCTTTTCTATTGCCTGTTTTATTTTCTTAAATTCCTCTTTTGTAGGCCCTTCGCCGCTTATCACGATACAAAAATTAGAAGCGCCTATTTTCTTCGCTTCGCTCGCGGCCTTGACCATTTTTTCGACGCTGATCAAGGGATATGTTTCGCATCCGGTCTTATGCCTTGACGCCTGCGCGCAAAACTTGCAATCCTCCGTGCATAAGCCGCTCTTCGCGTTCACCAAAGAACACATATCCATCTTGTTACCGCAAAACCTTCTTCTTATGGTATCCGCGGCATGCATGAGAGGATACAGATCATCTCTCTTTGCCGACAGGAGGATCCCGGCATCATCAAAATCAAGTTCTCTTCCGGAAAGTACACCATCTAAAATATCTTTTATCATATAATATTATATATTTTACCTTGTATTCGGGAATTGTCAACCAAAGGGATTAATTAGGTTAACGATATAAGCCGTAACTTCACAGTGCATTGCAATTTTGTGAAGTTACGGTAAGCGAGTAATCTCGTTGAGCGCATAGCAAGCCCTGAACGCGAATTGAAAATTTAGTCTTTTGTAAGATGTTTTGGCGGTTTATAAAAGGGTGAAAACTGTCCGAGCCCCACACCTTCTGCCAAAGGCAGTTGGTGTGGGGTAAGTTTTTTCGCCCCCGTCAAAACACCTTACAAAAGACGACCCCGAGGAACGAGGGGGAAATTTTCAGCTGAGCGGGCAGGGCTTGCTATGCGCTCAACGAAATCCATTCAGATCAAAAGGATATTACACTATTAGGTTAACGGGGCGCAGGAGGAGCGTTCGATTAATTCACACGGGAGTTTTATCTTTTTATTGCCTCTAATTTTCTTGGTAATGATATCACGTAAAGTCTCGGTCGCCACTATAGCCATTTGATGCAAAGGCTGTCGTATAGTGGTAACGGCGACCGGCGAAAAACCAATAGCCAGCGGATTGTCATCAAAACCCATGACAGACAGCTCACCGGGAACATTGATCCCATTCTCCACAGCAACCTGTATAGCGCCGACAGCCATCTCGTCGCTTGCGGCAAAAATAGCCGTAGGGGGAGTTTTTAATCTTATCAGTTCTTTAGTGGCTTTGATAGCTGAATCCCTGCCAAAATCACCATATTTTACGAAGATGCCTTTCTTTTCTATTTTATTCTTTTCAAGCGTCTTTATATACCCATCCATCCTGTCTATGGCAACCTGTGATTTTAACTCTCCCGTGATCGTGGCAATATTCCTGTGCCCAAGATCGATCAAATGCTGGACAGCTTTTACAGCCCCTCCTATATTATCTATGCCTACGCATGAAACAGGCAGGTCTTTTGTCACATAGTTCATGATCACACACGGCATGTCCATCTGCAGGATGTTATCCACCTGTTCTTCGTTTCCTATAATATCCGAGAATATCACACCTTCAACAGCCGAGATGTTCAAGAAAGTATTTCCGTTGGTAATGTGGAGCAAAAGATCCAGGCGCATTTTTTCAACCGCCAGGCCGACACCCTGAAGTATCTGAAGCGCGTAGAATGAGTGGAATATATCAGTATACCTGGGTATCACAAGGCCTATGGCATTGTTCTGCTTAGCGGCAAGCCTTTGCGCGCTTACGTTGGGCCTGAACTTAAGTTTCTTTATAGCCTCATCTACCCTTGCTTTGTTACCTCTTTTAACAGTAACCAGCCCATTTACAACCCTGGAGACAGTCGCTATTGAAACTCCGGCAGCCTTAGCCACATCTTTAATATTAATAGTCTTGTCCATTACCCGGCCCTCTTAATAATATAAGTATACCTGACTATATTGATTTATAAAAGGTGTTCTGGATTAAAATTTTTACAGCGGCGCGGTTACCTTAACTGCTCGCCCTTGCGGCCCAGGATACTGGCTGTAACAAATATCAAAAGATTCTTGCGCTCAACGTTCTCGGAATTCTTCCTGAACAAGCCTCCTATCAACGGCAGGTCGCCAAGAAAAGGGGTTTTTGTCTTCGTATCGGTGCGCGTCTCCCTTATTAATCCGCCCAACACTATAGTATCGCCATTTTTAACGACTACATTCGTAGTAAGGTTTCTTGTGGTAAATTTAGGGAGCTTCACCTCTCCGCTGTATTCAAACGCGTTATCTGTCGCCTCGCTTACTTCAGGCCTCAGGGTAAGGGTTATCATTTCTTTGTCACTGCCCACACTAGGAGTCACCTGAAGCAATATCCCTATATCCCTGGTCTCAAACCCCTGGGGAGCGTTCACGAACCTGGTCTCCTTTATGCCATCCACTGTATCAAGAAAATCCCCGTCATTGTTCAGATCTTCTTTTATCAATGTCGGTTCATATCTCGACGGATAAACATACTCATTGGCTATTTCTATGGCAGCGGTCTGATTATTCAGGGTCGTGATCTTGGGAGCGGAAAGAGTCTTAAGGTTTGTTTTTTTCTCCAGGGCATGCAGGACCGCGGAGAACTGAGGTTTTGTAAGCATCCCCTGATAAGTAAGATTAAGTCCTTCGCCGAGGTTTGTAAACGTGGGAAAAGTAGAGCCTGTTCCGGACGATACCTGATTAACCGCCTCGCCGTCATCCTTATATATCGCGAAAGGGCTGTCTATGCTAAGGTTAACGCCTAATTCGCTGATGTCGGTTACATTGATCTCAATAAACCTGGTCTCTATCAGGATCTGCGTAGCGTCTATATCCAGATTATAAAGTATTTCCTCTACGATCTTTAAATTCGACGGGGTATTGGTGATAATAAGCGCGCCCGTGCGTTCATCCAGGTTTATTTTGGAATCACTGGGCCATTGCACAGCGTTCTCGAGGACATCTTTTATGGTATTGACCTTGCCTATACTCACTCCACTCCCAAACCCCCCCGTGGAAGAAGCTGCCCGGCTCTCAAACTCCGTGAACATCGCGAGGCCCTGGTCCAAATAATAAACCCTGGTCTCCAGCGCTTCCTCTTCCATGGCGCTCAGGGTATCGACCCATACAGCGTTCTTTTCGATCCTGTACACAAGGCCTTCATTCCTGAATATATATTTCAACAGGCTTTCTAAGGCCATATCCGCTACTTTTATGGTGACTTTCTTGTCCTCAGGCTCTACTCCGCTCCCGGTAATTATATTCACGCCCGACGCGTCCGAAAGAAAATCCAATACATAATCCAGGCTAACCGACCTGAAGTCAACTGTTATGGGGATCTTGAGCTTTTCCTTTATCTCCGAGACATTTACGACATCATATTTATCAGGATCGCCTTTCGATTTTAAAGACCTCGTTTCATACGCATACGAAGTCCCGGCGCTAAAAAATAAAAAACAGCATAAAATTATAAGTCTCGGCTTATTCATTGCGCTGATTTGTCCTGTCCGGCCGCTGGAACATCCGCTACAACGTTTTCGTCTCTATTCAGAACGCTCGCTGTCACGAATATCAAAAGATTCCTGCGTTCCATGCTTTCATAATTTTTCCTGAACAGTCCTCCTATGATAGGCAGGTCTCCCAATAAAGGCACTTTTGTTTTTACATTCGTATTGCTTTCACTTATCAGGCCCCCCATCACGACGGTTTCTCCGCTTTCAATAATAACGCTCGTGTTAAGGTTCCTGGTCTTGAAATTCGGTATGGTAACACTTCCTGAATATGAATAAGACGAGGTAGTGGGATCCTGCTCACTGACCTCAGGAGTCAGCGAAAGCGTAATAGTCTTTTTATCCACTCCAACGCTTGGCTTTACATGTAATAGTATTCCGACATTCTTTGTTACAAAATCCTGGGGTATATTAGCCCATTCTGTCTCACCGGCGTCATCAAAATCCCCGTCCCCATTTATGTCATACTGTACAAGGCTCACTTCATATCTAGTGGGGTATATATACTCGTCCGTGACCTCTATAGTAGCCGCCTGGTTATTCAATGTGGTTATTCTGGGAGCGGATAAGGTCTTTACATTCTGTTTTTGCTGAAACGCGTGCAGTACCGCTTGAAATTGCGGATGGCTCAATATGCCCTGGTATATCAGGTTAAAACCATAATTCGCGTTCGTAAAATCAGAAAAGTCCGATCCGCTATTTGAGGCAAATCCGTGAATATTTTGCTTTTCATTATTCTGGCTTAAACCAAAATCACTGTTCAGTTTCCATTCAAAACCCAGTTCATCCGTATCCGTAACCTTTACTTCCAAAAATCTCGCCTCTATTAAAACCTGAGTGGGGGTAACGTCAAGATTATAAAGCAAATTTTCCACTGTCTCAAGGTTTGAGGGAATATTGCTTATTATTAAAGCGCCTGTCCTGTCATCCAGGGTTATTTTGGAATCCTTTGGCCAGTCCACTGACCCCTCCAGTATATCTTTTATCGTGCTGACCGTTGCTTCGGAAGAAGACGAACCCTCGTCATCCGATGCTCCGGAGGATCCGGCAAACCTGCCTATGCCCTGCTCCAGAAAATATACCCTGGTATCTATTTGTTCGTTCTGGAGTTCTTCCTGCGTAGCTACCCAGACCGCGTCTTCCTCTATCCTGTAAACAAGATCCTGTGATTTCAATATATACCTCAAGGCCTCTTCAAGCGGCATATCCTTTATCTTTATAGTGACCTTTTTCTCCGCGACATCTATCTCGCTGGAAGGTATGATATTGACGCCTGTGGCTTCGGATAAGAAACTAAGCACATAATCCAGTTCTATATCCTTGAAATCAACGCTTATAGGTATCTTTAACCTTGTCCTGATCTCGGGCACCTTTATCAGGGTGGTCTTTTTATCTTTTTCCAATACACCATATTTTTCCTCGGGAAGCATGTGTTTCTTTGCCACTTCCAAGAGCATCTTTTCTTCCGTGATCTCTCTGGCCCTGTCCAGCGCGCCCTGTTCCAGTTTTATCTTTTCCAATTCCACGTAATGCAGGATATCCTTAAATCTCTCATTCTCGGGAAATTCCAGCATGGCAACGCTGAGCGCCCTCTCCGCTTCCTCAAATCTGCGTTCCCTGGCATATCCCCTTATGCTATCCATCAGGCTTTCTATCCTGGAAATTCTTTCCCTGCGCTCCTGTTCTTTCAGCCTGGCGTCAAATATCTTTTTAAGCCTGGCCTTTTCCACTTCCTTTCTTGCCAGTTCAAGATCTTTGCGTTTCTCTTCCAGTTCCTTCTCTTTTTCCTGGCGTGCCATCTCTACGTTGGCAAGTCTTGCCGCCTCCATTTTCGCGAGAAGTTCTTTTTCTTCAGAATCCTTTATCTCTTTCCGCGCCTTTTCCACATATGCCTCGGCCTGCAGGGCCATCCTGCTTCTCGGATCTATCTCCTTTATCTTTTTAAACTCTACTATAGCGGCGGGGTAATTCTTTCCCTCGTAATAATCCATAGCCCGTTCATACGTATCGCTGACATCTCTTACCAGCCTCTCGGCTTCTTTTCTCCGGGCCTCTTGAATAGCTGTCTTTTTTTCCCTCTCCGCTCTTAAAATACTACTCTCTTGCTCTTTTGCCAGATCCTCCGCCTCTTTTCGCGCTATGCGTTCAGCCTCGCTGACAACATCCTTTTTCATCCTATCCCACTTCCTGTCCTCCAATATCATCAATTCCTTCATTCTTGCCCTGGATTTTTCGACATAGATCTCGGCAAAAGGCGTAAAATAAGCCTCATTTTGGGATTCTTCTACCTTTATAAGATTTTCGAATACAGCTACGGCTTCCTGATATTTTCCGCTTTCAAACAGGAACATAGCCTTCTCGAAATATTTCTTCAGGTCTGTCTTTGAGAGTTTCATGGACATTGTGTCGGAAGAGTTATCCGTAAACGCAAAGACAGGTCCGCATAAAGTGAAGCCGGCCAGCATAGCAAAAACCATAATGCCCATTATGCAAATCAACACTTTTTTCATCTTAAACCGCCTTCAGATTTACTCTTTTTCTTTGTCTTTTATTTCTTGGTCCTTTTTATAAACACCCAACACTATTTCTTCCCCGCCTTTTTTCTTAAGCGTTACTTCTTTATCGTCTATGCGCAACACCAGAAAATCTCCCGCCATATCGCCTTCCTGCGCGAAAAAACTTTTACCCGTTCCGACATCCTCGATAACGACCATGACCTTTTGGCC
>JAHIUV010000085.1 GCA_018817035.1 Candidatus Omnitrophota bacterium
ACGTGAGCGGTTGAGCTTTATGGATAATGTGGGGCTTAATTATCTGACGCTTGACAGGCAGAGTTCTACTCTTTCCGGAGGCGAGGCGCAAAGGATAAGGCTCGCTACCCAGATAGGAGCCGGCCTGGTGGGCGTTGTTTATATTCTTGACGAGCCGAGCATAGGGCTGCATCAAAAAGATAATTCAAAGCTGTTGGAAACTTTGAAAGCATTAAGGGACCTGGGCAATACTTTAATAGTCGTTGAACATGACGAGGCTACGATAAGGGAAGCGGACCACATCATAGATCTGGGTCCGGGGGCCGGAAAACACGGAGGATATGTAGTCGCCCAGGGAAAAATAGATGATATACTTAAATGCAAAGGCTCTCTTACGGGCAGGTATTTGCGGGGGCAACTGGAAATAAAGCCTCCTAAGAAAAGAAGGAAAATAGATAAGCGAAGGTCCCTTGTCATAAAAGGCGCCAAGGAGCATAATTTAAAGAACATAGACATAGAGATACCCCTTGGTATTTTTGTCTGCGTAACAGGCGTTTCGGGTTCAGGCAAGAGCACTTTTGTCGACGATATACTTTACAGGGCCCTGGCAAAGCATATTTACGGATCAAAAGAGAAACCTGGGTCGCATGAAAAAATAGAAGGCATGAAACATGTGGATAAAGTCGTAGTGGTGGACCAGAGCCCTATAGGCAGGACTCCTCGCTCTAATCCGGCTACATATACAGGTGTATTTTCTTTTATCAGGAATATTTTTTCAAGGCTTCCCGAGGCAAGGATGCGAGGGTATCAGCCCGGACGTTTTAGTTTTAACGTAAAAGGCGGCAGATGCGAGGCTTGCCAGGGCGACGGGATAAAGAAGATAGAAATGCATTTCCTGCCTGATGTATATGTCAAATGCGAGGTGTGCGACGGCAGACGCTATAATCACGAGACATTACAGGTGTTGTATAAAGGTAAATCCATAGCCGATGTCCTGGAAATGAGCGTGGAAGAGTCATTGGAACTTTTTAAGAATATCCCGCTTATCAGGCAAAAGTTAAAAATACTGAACGATGTAGGCCTTGGTTATATAGAACTGGGGCAATTCGCCACAACGCTTTCAGGGGGCGAGGCGCAGAGAGTGAAGCTGGCTACGGAACTCAGCAAGATCGGTACCGGCAAGACTATTTATATACTTGATGAGCCTACTACGGGGTTACATTTCGCGGATATAGATAAATTGCTCGGTGTCTTGCATGCCCTGGTCGGCGCTAATAATACTGTCCTGGTCATAGAACATAATCTTGATGTAATAAATTCCGCGGACTATATAATAGATCTGGGCCCGGGCGGCGGAAACGCGGGAGGCAAAATAATAGCAAGCGGCACTCCCGAAGAAATAATGAAAAACCCCGCTTCTTGCACAGGAGAATACCTAAAAAAACATTTAACTTCACATTCATACAATGTATGAATGTGAAGTTACGGGCAAAAGTCGGAGGCTTAGTTCTCGACTTAAGTTTATCCCGAGCGTAGTCGAGGGACTCGAACAATATTCTTCGAGCGAGTACAGCGAGTCGAGAAGACGAATTCACACTTTTGCGATGCGTAGAGGTAAAGTTATAGCCAATTCGTTTTTTTGCTTGCGTGGAATTGGCCTTAGTGCTATATTTATACACAAGATGCGTGCGATGGCTTATATATATATAATTATAGCTTGTATATTAACCCTAACAGGCTCATTAAATGCCCAGCCTGTAATGGACAACAGTGATCTTGTCCTTGCTAAGCAATCCTTCCGGGACGGGTTTTACGAAGTAGCCTCTAATTCCTTTAAAAAATTCATATCAGAAAATCCACAGAGCGAGGTTTTGACAGAGGCGCGCCTTTTATTGGGTGAATCGCTTGTGCATTTAGAGCTATTCAACGAAGCAATGGCGCAGATCGACAGCGTGATAGCCGCGGAAGGCCCAAACCCTTTTAAGGACGAGGCTATGTATTGGAAAGCGGAAATATATTTCAAGACACGTGATTTTCCCAAGGCAAGGGAGTTTTACGACAAGATAATTTTGGAATTTCCCGCATCCAGATATGTGCCTTACGCGAATTATTCCATAGCCTGGTCGCTGTACGAAGAAAAGAAATATGAAGAGGCGTTGGAAAAATATTCCGCTTTTTTATCCGCTAATCCGTCATTTGAATTAAACGATGAGATAGAACTAAAGATAGGCGAGATTTTGTATAGGTTAAAACAATACGATAAGTCCATTGATAGATTGACGGCATTCGCTTCAAGACAGAAAGACCCGGAAAGGTCGTCAAGCGCGTATTTTTACATAGCCGAGGATTTTTACTATAAAGGCGACTATGTTGAAGCTGTTAAATACTATGACAGGTCTTTGGTGTCGACAGCTGACGCGGATAAGGCCGCGCAGGCTATGTACGGAAAAGCGTGGAGTTTCATGAAGATGCTTAAGTATGAAGACGCCGTAAGGCAATTCGAAGAACTAAAAACGTTAAAAAAGGAAAGCATCAAAATGGATTTTGTCCTTTTTGGCGAAGCCGAGGCGTTCAGTAAGATGAAAAAATTCGATAAGGCCCTGCAGCCATATGGTGATCTTATAGAAAAATTTCCTAGGAGCAAATGGCTGGCAAATGCCTATCTCGGTAAAGGCGAGGCGCTATATTATCTGGGGCTTTATGAGGACGCGTTGATAGTATTTAAAAAGGGGATCGAATCTTTCCCTTCCGGCGAATATTCAGATGACATGCGTTATAACCTGGGATGGGTTTATTTTAAGTTAAAAATGTTTGATGATGCTATAGAGGAATTCGGAAAGGTCATAAAAGATTCTAACAGCGATTTTTACCGCGTATCGACTTATTGCAGGCTGGGCGACACGTATGTGGAAAAAGGAGACCTTAAAAAAGCGCTGGATGTATACGATATGGTGCTGAAAGAATCCAATGTGAATCCCGATGCCGTGTTCGGTTACGCGGATTATGCCCAATATCAGATAGGGCATCTTCTGTTTAAGTTAGAAAGATACGATGGAGCCATATTGACCTTCCAGAGTTTGATAAAGAATTACCCTGACTCAAAAAATATAGAAGCCGCGAAATTCGGGCTCGCTGTGTCGTATTTCAGGAGGCAGGAATTTGAGTCGGCTATCAAGGAGTTGGAAGTTTTTTTAAGGAGATATAAGGATAGCGCTTATAAGATCGAGGCGTTATTCCATCTGGCGAGCGCTAATTACAATATCTCAGATCACAAGGAAGCATTGCGCATATTCAAAGATATATCCGCTGAGCAGATCTCCTCAGAGTCCGCGCGCAGGGCGTTTTACGAGATGGGATGGTGTTATTATAAAATGGGAGATTCCGGCAAGGCATTGAACCAGTTTGAACAGTATCTCGAGAAATATCCGGATGATGAGTTGTCGCAGGATTCGCGTTTTTGGATAGGTGAGTATTACGCGGATAAAGGGGATCATGAAAAAGCTGAGGAATATTTCAGTAATATAGCCAGGCTATATCCTAACGGCGCCCTGTCGGATGACGCTGAATACAGGATAGCGATGCTTTCTTATGAACGCGGGAACGAGGATAAGAGCCTCAGGGCGCTCAGTAAAATGAAGAAAGATTACCCTGATAGTGAATTAATGCCGGTCATAGAGTTAAAGATAGCCGAGATATTGATCAAGAAAAAGGATTTTTTAAAAGCAAAGGAAACCCTGACGGAAATCATAACAAATTATAAAGATACGGCTTATGTGAAGATCGCTTCCAAGTATTTCGGCGATATTCTGAGAAAAGAAGGGGATATTAAACAGGCGGTAGTGTATTACAAAGGCGCCATAGATTCAGGCCGGGGGGATTTTAACGCTAACCTACAGCATACGATAGCCAAACTTTACGAAGAATTGGGAGATGTTAGCAATGCGATCACTGAGTACATGAAGGTCTGGTATGTGTATCCTGATTCAACGCGCGCTGTGGTAACCTCGCAGATGGATTGCGCGAAACTTTTCGAGAAACAGGATAAATGGGAAGAGGCGGCAAAGCTTTATAAAAAAATATCAACGATGGATGTAAAAGAAGCTCAATACGCCAGGGAAAGATTGAAATGGATAGAGAGAAATAAGAGGTAAGGGTAACTTAACTTCGGAGGTATTAATATGTTCGAACTTATTCAAAAAGGCGGACCTGTGATGTATCCTATCATACTTTGTTCCGTTATCGTCTTTGCCATAGTAATAGAAAGATTTTACCATCTCTATAGAGCAAAAATAGACACGAAAGATTTTATGAGCAATATAGAGATCACGATAAAGCGCAACAGGATAGCCGAGGCGATAAAAATATGCGACAATACCCCGGGCCCTATCGCGCATATAGTGAAAGCCGGTATTATTAAACATGACAGGAATCGGCAGGAGATAAGGGAGTCTATCGAGGACGCGGGGCATCAGGAGGTTCCGAGGCTTGAAAAGAACATAAGCCTTCTGGCCACTATAGCTCATATAGCGCCACTCTTGGGCTTATTGGGGACTGTTACGGGCATGGTCAGGGCCTTTCAAATAATACAGGAAAAATCAGCTTCTTTAAATCCTGTCAGCCCAGGGGATCTGGCGGGCGGCATATGGGAAGCGCTTTTGACGACAGTGGCGGGCCTGATAGTAGCCATACCTACGGTTGTCGCGTATAACTATCTGGTAAACAGGGTCGAAGACTTTGTCCTTGAAATGGAAAGAAGCAGTACTGATGTTATAAATATGCTTTCGCAGAGAGGAGTTTAATATGCGATTCAAGCGTCGCGTTCATTTCGTAAAGGGTAATCTTGATATGGCCCCGCTTATAGATTGCATATTTCTTCTGCTGATATTTTTCCTGCTCACGTCCAATTTTATATTTCAACCGGGTATAAAAATAAACCTCCCTAAGGCAGTGACAAGTGAAGTCGTGCAGGAGAATACTTTGGTGATAACTATAACGTCAGACAACAGGTTTTATCTTAATGAAACCCCAATAACCTTTGTTGAATTAAAAAGTAAATTAAAGAATAACACGAATAAGTCTATTCTGATAAAGGCCGACAGGGATGTGGCATTGGGTAGGGTAGTCAAGATCTGGGATTTTTGCAGGGATATGGGGATCACTCAGATTAACATAGCGACAAATCAAGAAGTCCGCTAAACGAGCAATGAGCCTATTGAAGGATCGTTATCTCAACATTGCTATAGCTATTTCAACTTCATGCCATATAATAGGTATGTTTTTAGTGGCGCCGGTGACAGTTTCAGGCACTATAAGACATAATCACGGTAGCGTATCTTTCCTGGGATCGATCCTCGGAAGCGTCGTTAATATTCCCGATACCTCATTAGCTCTGGATAAGAATTATTTTATACACAATATAGAGAAGATCTCCGCGGATAAGCCTGAGCATGTTAACCTGCCGGCGCCCTCAATTGAGCCTAAATCTACGGCCGATAGACCCGATAAGGATGGACTTTTTCTTAAGGAAAATAAATCCTATGCCCCTGTTTTTGAAGGGCATTACGCAAGAAGAAAAAAGACCGCGATAGGGTTTTCGGATATTTTAGTGGCAGGAGATGCCAGGGACAGGTTACTCTTGTACAGGCCTGAAATGCCTGACGCGAATATCCTGAATCCTGATTTTAGTCTTGACAGGGATACCAGTGAGGTAGTGGTAAAATTTAATATATCCCAACATGGGTTTATCGAGAACCCCGAATGCGTCGTATCCAGCGGAGTTCCGGCAATAGATCAGATGGCCATAAGATATGTAAGAAAGTGGCAGTTCGTGCCGCACGATGAAGACATAGAAGTTCTACCCGAAGGCATGGTTCGAATAAGGTTTTCCAAGCCTTAACTTCACAACAGTGCAATGCACTGTGAAGTTAAGGATATGAGCGGGGTTTAAATGATAGAGATAGAGTTTTCCCTGGCGGTCACTATTTATCTTATTGTCAGTGTATTTTCTATAATAGGGTTATGGATCGCGTCTGAAAGGAAAAA
>JAHIUV010000086.1 GCA_018817035.1 Candidatus Omnitrophota bacterium
AGTCGAGAAGCAAAAGCATCTGTTCTTGATTTCACTCAAACAATATCCTTCGAGCGAACGCAGTGAGTCGAGAAGCCCCCGCAATGACAAAGGTTATTTTTTTTCCTTGAGCATTCTTTCCAGATCCTGCGGTTCCGTTGTCCTTGACAAAGCTTCTTCTTTTGAAATATCCCCCTGCATGACCAGCCCGCACAATGACTGGTTCATAGTTTGCATGCCTTCTTTCTGGCCCGTCTGTATCGCGGAATAGATCTGGTGCACCTTTGATTCCCTGATCTGGCTTTTTATCGCGTGATTCGCCGTGAGCACCTCCACCGCGAGCAGCCTTCCGTTGCCGGAAGAGCGCGGTATAAGCTGCTGCGATAATACCCCTGTCAACACGAACGAAAGCTGAGCCCTGACCTGAGGCTGTTGCCTGGATGGAAAAACGTCGATGATGCGATTAACGGTCTGGACACTGTCTGAAGTATGTAGTGTCGCCAGGACCAGGTGACCGGTTTCAGCTATGATCAAAGCAGCCTCCACTGTCTCAAGGTCTCTCATTTCTCCGATCAGAATAACATCAGGATCTTCCCTTAACACGTGTTTAAGGGCCTGAGCAAAAGAATTAGTGTCTTCCCCGACCTCTCTCTGATCCACTATTGATCTCTTATTATCATGAACATACTCTATAGGGTCTTCCACTGTAATGATGTGGCTGTCCTTGCGCTCATTTATCCAGTTTACCATCGACGCCAGAGTAGTGGATTTACCGCTTCCCGTAGCGCCTGTAACCAACACAAGCCCTTTTTGCCTGCCGCAAAAATCTTCCAACACTTTTGTAGGCAAACCACATTCCTCGAAACTCATTATCTTAAAAGGCAATGCCCTTATCGCGGCGCCCACATAACCTCTCTGCCAGAATACATTTACCCTGAAACGCCCCAATGCCTCTTTAGTGAAAGCGAAATCCAGTTCTTTTTCCTTTTCAAAATGCGCCTTTTGCTCGTCGCTAAGCATGGAATAAATTAAAGCCTTCACTGAATTCGCGTTCAGCGCTTCAGTGCCGGCATCTTTAAGCCTGCCGTTGATCCTAAAATGAGGGACGACGCCAAAACCTAAATGCAAGTCCGAAGCGCCCTGTTTCATCATTTCTTCCAATAATCGATTAATATCTATAGCCATTGGATATCCTCCTCTTCTTTAAACATCATCGCGTACAAGCTCTAAGAACGCCCAATATCGTTCGAGCGAGCAAAGCAAGTCGAGAACTAATGTTTTTTCTTCTCGACTCACTGCGTTCGCTCGAAGAATATTGGAGCTTGTTCCGCTCAAAGAATACTGTTTGAGCGGAGTCGAGAACTTTCCTCGAAAAATATCGTTCGAGTGAAGGCACGGAGTGCCGGAGTCGAGAACTAATGTTTTTTCTTCTCGACTCACTGCGTTCGCTCGAAGAATATTGTCATTTGACAAATTCAGGACTCCGCTCGAAGAATATTATTCGAGCAAACAACTACACCGATACGCGATTCTTGCCCAGGGCTTTTGCGCTGTTTACCTGCTTTCGCGCTTTTTTCATAAGCTCATCAGCTGTTGAGCCGTCTATAGGATTTTCGCTCACACCGATACTAACGGTTATTTTTTCGCCGCTTTTTATGGCTGAGCCAAGCCCATCCTCTATTTTCTTCCTGATATCCTCGGCAATGCCCGCCGATTGTTTTTTATTCCTCTCGGGAAGAACAATGGCAAACCTGTCTCCTGTCAAACGCGCGACCTTGTCCACTTCGGTTATCGCGGCCTTTAATATCTCTCCCACTGTCTTTAAAAGCATTTCTGTCTTTGCTTCTCCAAGATTAGCGTGTATTTTTTTAAAATCGTCTATGTCCACCTCAAGATATCCGCAAGGCCGTTGATACATGCATGCCCTTTTTATTTCCTCGTCAAGCCGTGTCTCTATGTAACTTTGATTATAAAGTCCCGTCAGTTCATCTTTTACCGCGAGCTCTTTTGCCTTTCTTATCAATAATTCATTCTCAACAGCTATTACAGCCTGCTTAAGGAATATCTTCAACAATTCTTTTTCATCTTCCTGAAACAAAAAATCCTCTCTATTATTGCCTGAGATAAGTATCCCGTGCTGCTTTTTAGAAACCATTATGGGCAAAAAAGCCAGGTTTTTAAGGCCTAACGCGACAACAACATCCCTGGCCACTCCTGCTTTTAAAGGCTGGTTAGCGTCTACAAAAATATTCCTCGCCAGCTCCTGCTCAGCTTTTAACTTAAAGCCCTTGAGCCTTGGCTCCTCAATATTGCAGCTCGAAACAGGATAAAATTCTTCCCCTGCCCCGCTCAACATCATCACCAGCGCGGATGAACCCTCTTCGATATCCACTAATTTCTTGGTTATGAAATTCAATATCTCCGTAAGTTCAGTCGACGACGATATAAGGTTCCCTATTTGTAAAAGGCTCGAGAGCGCGAACACCTTTTTGTTTATTTCTATATTTATCAGTTTTGTCTTTTCGCCGTAAGCCTTGAGCTCCTCTATATTCTCCTTTATTTTCTGGCTCATTATATTCAGGGACGCGCTGATGTCGCCTATTTCATCTTCCCGCTTAACAACTATTATTTTATCCGTATCGCCTTCCGCAATGCTCTTGGCTTTGGACGCGATCTCTATTACCGGATCTATCATCTCTTTTGTAATATAAAGGCCTAAAAGTGATATAAATATACATATACCCAATATAAAACTTATATTGCCGAGAGATAAACCAAAAAATAGGTTTATATTTGGAAAGATATAGCTGGTAACGAGCCACACGCATACAAGAAGCGGGATCAAAGACATCAGGGAAAACGCGATCATAGTTTTACAACGCAATCCCGCGGGAACCAAAGATAATTTGCCTAAAAAATTTTTCATAATCGGCCTCCATAGTTAGCATCCGGAGACTTACTCCGAACATCACCAGTATACATTACAAATAATGCAACTTCAAGGCTATAAGATTACGCTTCTCGACTACGTCCCGATATTTCGGGACTCCGCTCGAAGAATATTGTCATCTGACGAAATCAGGACTTCGCTCGAAGAATATCGTTCGAGCGAGGCCGAAGGCCGAGTCGAGAACCAATGCTTTCACTTCTCGACTCACGGAGTTTATCCTGAGCGTAGTCGAAGGATTCGCTCGAAAAATATTGCCATATGATAAACTTAGACCTTCGCTCAAAAAATATTGTTCGAGCGAGGCCGGAGGCCGAGTCGAGAACCGAAATAGCGTCCCGCCCCCTATTTTATAAATTTCCAGGGCATGTCGGGCTTTTCAATTTTCTTTAAATAAACCGCCGGGTCCACGCCGCACTCGCTAAAACATTCAACCCAGAGATTATAATTAAAATGTTCTGTCCACGCCTGAAGCCTGGCGCCTTTTTGCCATGCCTTTTCAATTACCTTGCCTACTGCCCTGTCGCCCCTGGAAAGGACAGCCTCAACGAGACTCGTCTCAGGATTATGGAAATCTATTTTCATCTTACGCATTGAATCAAACCTCGCGCGCAAATATTTTATTTTTTCCTTCAGTTCCGCCAATCCGTTCATCGCCTCCGCCTCAAACCCGGAATACGGCTTCGGAATAAAAGGAGAAACACTCAGGCTTACCCGCCCTATCTCCGAAGCAAGGCCCGCTATAGCGCCCAGGTCCTCGTCTGTCTCACCCGGAAGCCCTATCATGAAATATAATTTCACTTTTTTCCATCCTGATCCAAGCGCGAGCCGTGATTTTTGGATTATCTCTTCGTTAGTCATGCCCTTACACAGGCTATTCCTGAGATTGTCGGTTCCTGCCTCAGGAGCAAAAGTAAGCCCTGCCCTCTTTACGACCTTTCCTGATCCACCGCCTTTAAAACTCTGGGCCCTTACCGAAGGCAAAGACAACTTCACTCCGCGTCCGCCAAGCAGTTCTTCTAACTTAGCGATCAACTCTTCCAGATAAGGATAATCACTCGTCGAGAGAGACAAAAGCGACATCTCTTCATATCCGGTATTCCTGACAGACTCTTCCGCGAT
>JAHIUV010000087.1 GCA_018817035.1 Candidatus Omnitrophota bacterium
ATATTCTTCGAGCGTAGCCCTAAACTTTATGTTCTCGACAAGCTCGAACAATATTGTCAGGGGCGAAGTCGAGAAGTTTCAAAGTCAGCAGAGAGACGGATTTATGACTAAATATTACAGGCAGACTTTTGCCGAGATAAATTTGGGCGCATTGCGCCATAATCTTCGCCAGGTAAGGAACATGATAGGAAGAGATACCATGGTCCTCGGGGTAGTAAAAGCAGACGCGTACGGCCATGGCATGAGAGAGATATCTAAGGCGCTTGTCAACGCGGGTGTTGAATACCTGGGCGTCGCGTCCCTGGATGAAGCGGGAGAATTACGAAGGTCAGGAATAAAGAGCCCGATCATTGTCCTTGGCTCTATTCTTCCCAGGGAAGCTGACGGCGTGTTGAAATTCAATGTTGTCCAGGCGGTTTCATGCCTGAGTGTTGCCAGGGCGCTTTCCAGACTTGCCCGAAAAAAAAGAAAGAACATAAAAGTGCATATAAAGATAGACACAGGCATGGGGAGGCTCGGTTTTTGGCATGAAGAAGCGGTTGATTTTGTCAAAAAAATATCCTCGCTGAGAAACATCACGATTGAGGGGATATTTACGCATTTTCCGAGTGCCGAAGATGACCCGTTCTTTACAAAAAACCAGCTAAAGGATTTTAATTTGCTGGTGCGGGACCTTTCGGATATGGGTATAGACATACCGATAAAACATACGTCTAACAGCGCCGCTCTTATAGACTTTAAAGACGCGCATATGAATATGGTAAGGCCCGGGCTTATTATGTATGGCTTGCATCCGAGAGGCGATTTATTTGACAGGTTGAATTTGCGGCCGGTCATGAAACTCAAAACAAAGATCGTCAATGTAAAGCGTGTGCCGAAAGGAAGAAGCATAAGCTACGGAAGAAAATATACCGCCAACGAGGATACTGATATCGCGGTGATCCCGGTCGGATACGGCGACGGATACTCCCGGCATTTATCTAACAGGGCGGATGTACTGATAAAAGGAAAACGCGCTCCGATAGTAGGCAGGATATGCATGGACATGACAATGGTATACGTAGGCCATATAAAGGACGCTAAGGCCGGGAACGAGGTAGTGTTGATCGGGGCTCAGGGCAAGGATATTATAAGGGCAGAGGAACTCGCTGACCTGATATATACAGTCCCTTATGAAATAGTATGCAATATAGGCCGCCGCGTACCGAGAGTGTATAAAAATTAAAAAAAGGAGTCTTTATGCCGGATAATATTTTTTTGACGAGAAAAGGTTATGAAAAATTAATGGAAGACCTTAAGGAACTCAGGGGCCGCAAGAGGAGGGAGATAGCCAATGCCCTTGAAAGCGCCAGGCAGTTGGGTGACCTTAGCGAGAACGCTGAATATGATGCCGCTAAACAGTCTCAGGCGGTGAACGAAAGAAGGATCAGCGAACTTGAGCAAAAATTGGGCCGCGCGAGGATACTTGAAAACGAGAAAATCCCTGACAACGGCAAGGCCTATATAGGGGCCATTGTGACGATGTCGGACATGGATTCCGGGGAAGAAATAGTGTATACGCTAGTGACGGAAGATGAGGCGGATTTTGGTCAGGGCAAGATCTCAATAGCCTCCCCCGTAGGCAAGGCTCTTTTAGGCAAAGAGAAGGATGATATCGTAAATATAAGAGTTCCGGCCGGACCGTTAAAATATAAGATAACCAAAGTATCGCGTTAGAAGCGGACGAGTTGGGAACCGATTACCCCTTTTGATATTAGTATATCTTCTCGACTCCCTTCGGTCGCTCGAAGAATATTGTTCGAGCTTGTCCCGAAGTATCGGGACATAGTCGAGAACATAAAACTCGGGGCTTTGCTCGAAGAATATTGTTCGAAATATTCAGAAGTCGGTAAACTATATTACAGTGCCATAATTAAAATTTTATTGTATTTTTTAGGCTGAGATGGCATAATAGATGTTCATGAATATAGCAGGGATGACCCCTGCTAATAAAAGAAGGGAGTTGTATGTTTTCCAGGAAAACAATTGTTTTTGGCTCTTTGATCGTGGGGTTAATAGCCGGTCTTTTTATTTCGGATGCCACCGCGGCCCCTAAGTTAGCGGCAAAGGTCAATGGCGTGAGCATAAAGACTGAGACATTAGACGCGGCTATAAGTAATTTCATCGAGAACCAGAAGGCTTTTGGAATGGATATAAAGGAAGAGGATAAGGTTGAGCTTCGCAAAGGTGTACTGGATGAATTGATAAGCGCCGAATTATTGTATCAGGAAAGCAATAAGGCAAAACTGGGAGATTTGAGCAAAGAAGCGGAAGCCCAGTTCGATAGCATAAAAAAAGGTTTTGATTCAGACGATGATTTTAAAAAGGTCATGAAGGAAAAAGGAATAACCGAAAAGGATATCAAGGCTGATATCAAAAAAGGCGTATACATAAACGCGTATTTGACCGGCAATGTTTATAATACTATAACCGTAACTGACGCTGAGAAGTTGGCGGAGTATGAAGCTAATAAGGACAAGCTTGATATTCCTGAACAGGTCAAGGCCAGCCACATATTAATTCGCGTAGGCGAGAACGCGACTGACGCTGAAAAGGAAGAGATCAGGAAAAAAATAGATGAGTTGAGGCAAAGGGCTTTATCAGGTGAGGACTTCGCGGAATTAGCAAAGGCTAGTTCAGAGGATGGTTCCGCTCCTAACGGAGGCGACCTGGGTTATTTCAGGAGAGGTATGATGGTCATGCCTTTTGAAGAGGCGGCGTTCAGTTTAGGGATAGAGGAAATAAGCGGTATCGTCGAGACGCAGTTTGGTTATCATATAATAAAGGTCACGGATAAACAGGACCCGCGTAAATTAAATTACGTGGAGGTCGAGCCTGAGATAACAAGGTTCCTGACGAATAAGAAAAAGGGCGAAAAGGTAAGTGAGATAGTGGCGGACCTTAAGAAAAAAGCCAAGATAGAAATTTTTTAATAGCCGAAATAAGGGGATTTATATGAAAAGCGACGTCATTAAAAAAGGTATTTCCAGAGTGGGCAACAGGGCGCTTTTATACGCTACAGGTGTATGCGCAAGGGATATGAGCAAGCCTTTTATCGGTATTGCCTCAAGTTTTACAGACCTTGTGCCGGGCCATATCCACATGAGAGGCCTTGAGCGCGCTATCGAGAATGGTGTTTACGCCGGAGGCGGCAGGCCTTTTGTGTTTGGAGTGCCTGCTATCTGCGACGGTATTGCCATGGGCCATTTTGGCATGAGATATTCTCTCGCTTCCAGGGAGCTTATTGCCGATGAGATCGAAACAATGGCAGGCGCTTATTCTCTGGATGGGCTTGTGCTTTTGACGAATTGCGATAAGATCACACCCGGCATGCTGATGGCATGCGCCAGGACCAATGTGCCTACTATAGTCGTTACCGCGGGGCCGATGCTTACAGGGCTTTATAAAGGAAAAAGATTGGACCTTGTGCGCGATGGGTTTGAGGCTGTCGGAAAGTATAAAAAAGGCGAGATAACAAAGCATGACTTGCACGAGTTAGAGATGAACGCGTGTCCCGGGGCAGGTTCGTGCCAGGGGCTTTTTACCGCTAATACAATGAGCTGTATCACAGAGGCAATGGGTATGTCGCTTGCCGGATGCGCTACGTCTTTGGCTGTTTCCAGCAAAAAGTCCAGGATCGCTTTCGGAAGCGGAGAACGCATAGTGCAACTTATTAAAGAAGGCATAACCCCGAAAAAGATCATGAATAAAAAAGCGTTTTCTAACGCTATTATGACGGATATGGCGCTCGGAGGTTCTACCAATACAGTCCTGCACCTTACGGCTATAGCGAGAGAGTCAGGTATTGATCTGTCGCTTGATACCTTTGATAAGATCAGCCGAAAGACGCCTAAGATATGCGATCTCAGGCCGGGCGGGGAATATTTCCTTGAGGACCTCGAGGCTGCCGGAGGCATGCCGGCTGTTTTGAAAAGATTGAGTGTTATGCTTAGCGATAATCCTACTGTCAGCGGACCTACTATAAAAGAGATAGCTAAAGCAGCTGTCATTTTCGATGAAGAGGTCATAAGGCCGTTGGATAATCCATATAAAGAAGAAGGCGGTATCGCGATATTAAAAGGAAATATCTCGCCCGAAGGCTCGGTTGTCAAACAGGGCGCTGTGGACGAAGAGGCTATGGTCTTTCACGGCAGGGCAAAGGTCTTTGATTCTGAAGAAAAAGCAATGGCTGAGATCTTGAAGGGTGGGATCAAGAAAGGCGATGTTGTCGTTATACGTTATGAGGGGCCGAGCGGCGGCCCGGGCATGCGCGAGATGCTTTCTCCGACGTCAGCCATTGTGGGAATGGGGCTTTCCAATGATGTCGCTCTTATTACGGATGGCAGGTTTTCGGGAGGCACAAGAGGGCCTTGTATAGGGCATATATCTCCGGAGGCTTATAAAGGCGGACCGATAGCTATCATAAAGAACGGCGATAAGATAAAAATAGACATAAAGAAAAGACGCATAGATGTTGAGCTGACAAACGCTGAGATAAAAAAACGTCTTAAGAAATGGAAGCAGCCAAAGCCTAACGTTACCAAAGGCTGGCTGTCCAGATATGCCCGTCTTGTCTCTTCAGCAAGTAATGGCGCGATACTAACACCGTAACTTCACAACAGTGCATTGCAGTTTTGTGAAGTTAGCAGGAGTATTTTTATGAAAATGACAGGAGCTAAGATATTTATCGAGTCGCTTAAAAAAGAAGGCGTTGATATTATGTTCGGCTATCCCGGAGGGGTGGTGCTCCCTATATTCGACGCTTTATACGACAGCGACATAAAATTTATATTAACAAGGCATGAGCAGGGAGCCGCGCACGCGGCTGACGGCTACGCCCGCGCGACAGGAAAGGTCGGGGTGTGCCTTGCCACTTCCGGTCCGGGCGCGACGAACCTTATTACAGGGCTTGCGACCGCTAACATGGATTCAGTGCCGATAGTGGCTTTTACAGGGCAGGTGAAAACATCCCTTATAGGAAATGACGCGTTCCAGGAAGTGGATGTGAGCGGCATAACCAGACCTATATCTAAACATAATTATTTAGTAAAGGATGTTAATAATCTCGCTACTGTGATAAAGAACGCGTTTCATATAGCGTCGACAGGCAGGCCCGGAGTAGTGGTGGTGGATCTTCCTGTTGATGTGCAATTCCAGGAGACAGATTTTTATTATCCTGAAAAAGTCGAGATAAGAGGATATAAACCCACATGCCAAGGCCACATAGGCCAGATAAAAAGGGCAGCTAAGATGATATCCAAAAGCAAGCGGCCTGTGCTTTATGTCGGAGGAGGCGTGATAATTTCAGGAGCCTCGGAAAGGCTTTTGGAATTTGTCAATAAGACCGAGATCCCTGTTACCATGACATTGATGGGGCTTGGCGCGTTCCCCGGGACACATAAACTTTCGCTGGGCATGCTGGGCATGCATGGGACTGCTTACGCGAATCATGCTGTGCAGGAATCAGACCTTATCATAGCCGTAGGCGCCAGGTTTGACGACAGGGTCACAGGGAAGATCGATGAATTTGCTCCGCACGCCAAGATAATACATATAGATATCGATCCGTGCGCGATAAGTAAAAACGTAAACGTGGACGTGCCGATAGTCGGTGACGCCAATAATATTTTGGCAGATCTTATCAAGGAAACAAAAAAGCCTGACGCAACGGAATGGCATAAAAATATAAACGCGTGGAAAAAGAAGTTCCCGTTAACATACAAGAA
>JAHIUV010000088.1 GCA_018817035.1 Candidatus Omnitrophota bacterium
AGATTAGAAATGTTTTTTAAGTCATGGGTAAAATATATATTTTATCTTTTATTGATAATAATATATATGATTTCTTCGGTTCAGGCTTTTGATGGAGCCAAGCAGAATAGATACTCGAGGCCTGTGCATGAGCTGCAGATAGAGGCTGGTGTATGGATGAGGGAAAATGTAGCGCAAGAAGGAAAACTCATAGTCGCAGAGCCTATCATTCCTTATTTCTTTTATAAAAAAACACCTAATAATTATGAAAGATTGCCTTACGGAGAATACAAAAGCTTAGTAGATTATATGAAATTTAGTAAATCTAAATATCTGGCTATATTTAGCTGGATGCGCGAGGATAATCCCGCCGTTAACTTTTTATTTAACCATAACGATCCTGTTGAGTTGCAACTTCTCAAATCACTAAATAAAGATTCACACACAGTTCTTATATATGAGCTAGGCAATGAAAACCTTACAACAGAAAAAAGCATGACAGGTATAAATGAGAATTAAAAATCTTGTGATCAATATAAATATAGTATTAACGTCAGTTATTATCTTGTTATTTTTCTGTGAATGCTTTACCAGAGGACTAGTGTTTGTTAAGAACAGGCATAATCTTAACTCGGTGATAAACAGTTTGCCAAAAATAAAAAATGGAGATGAAGTTTATCTGGCAGGTATGATACAGCCAAGCATACACAAAAAGGTTATTTATGAACTAAGGCCTGATATCTTTGTCCGTTATGACAGAAATAAATGTTTTGTTAAAACAAATAGTCAGGGGTGGAGGTCTTCCAGGGATTATAAGATCAAAAAAGACAAAGACACAGTGAGAATAATAGGCTTAGGTGATTCTTTTATGTTTGGCTCAAATGTAGAACAGGGTAGTAATTTAATGGATTTTCTGGAAGCCGGATTAAATGAAAGATTCCCGGAGAAAAAATGGGAGGTTATAAATACAGCGGTACCAGGATATAACACAGTAATGGAAGTGGAGACCTTGAAGAAAAAAGGGTTAAAATACAATCCTGATATAGTTATTATTGAATTCATAGGAAATGACGCACATTTACCAAATTTTATTTATAAAAAGGAAGATTTTCTAAATACTAAAAGATCTTTTTTTTGGAAATTTCTGCTAAGTAGATATAGGTTATTATGTTTCAATTTTAATTTATATGAATCGCCTTTACGCTCAGACTGCATGGCATATGAATTTGACCCTTCTGTCGTGCCTGAGGAATTTAAAGATATGGTAGGGTGGGATTCTTATGTTAAAGCTATGATGGAATTAAAAAAGATGCAGGTTAAACATGGTTTTAATGTCGTGAGCTTTTTGACTCTCGGATATAAGAACGACAAACTTTTTGACATTAGTAAAAGATTAAAATTCAACACAACGTATAACGATGCTTATAACCCCCATGATCTGTCTTTGGTTATAAGTAAAACAGATCCTCATCCGTCAGCATTGGGGCATAAAAGGAATGCAGAGCTTCTTTTAAATTTCATGATTTCCGAAGGCATTATAGCGCAGTACCTGGTGCTAAATGAATAAGAAAAATATAACTATATTTTTTATCGTCTATTTTACGTGTAATCTAATTTGGTTATATCGCGATCTTTTGCCTCCATCATGGGATCAGGCGCATCATATGTTATTATCCCTTAGATATTTTAGACTGATGCCTAATATGTGGCTTCTGCATGATGTAAGAAATTTTTTGTCGGTTTCGCATTATTATCCGCCATTTTTCCATCTCTCATCCATTCCTGTTATTTTTCTTTTAGGTTTTTCCGAAAGCAGTTTGATTTTAACAAATGTTTTCTACTCTATAATATTGATAGTTAGTTTATTAGGGATAGTCAGGTATTTATTTAATGAACAAACGGGTTTATGGTCTATACTGCTGCTATTGTTGTATCCTATGATTTATGCGATGTTACGGGAATATTTAATTGATTTTGCCTTAGTCGCTATGGTAGCTGCTACTCAATATTTAATTTTGAAAAGCGAAGGCGGGATCAAAAAACGTTGGAATTTGCTATTGGGTGTAGTTGTAGGTTTTACGCTTTTAACAAAATCAGTATCAGTCATATTTTTTATACCTCTTTGGATATTTACAGCTATTAAAAATTTTAACAAGAGCAGAGATTTTATCCCTATTTTTATCTCTATTTTGATATCTGCAGTAATAGCAGGTCCATGGTACTTAGCTTCTTTTAAGGATATGATATTCTTAAATGATTATTGGCAGAAATTTGCTATTAATGTCGAAGGCGATATAAATACTTTTATACCTTCGGTGTTTTGGTATATAGGAGTCATAAAAGATACTATGATTTCCCCTATTCTGTCTTTTGTCTTATTGATAGGCACTGCTTGTTTTTTTCTTTTTGATAGAAGGAAAGAGGTCCTGGTTTTTCTTATGACGTGTTCTGTCCCTGCTTTTTTGCTGTTATCTTTAACGCCTAATAAGGATGCCAGGTATATAATGCCATGCTTACCTATTTTTGCTATGTTGACAATGGGGGGCATATGCGCAATTCCTAAGAAAGTCATAAGGAGAGTGGCTTTGGTATTTATTACCATAGTTGCATGCGTGCAATTCGTTAATCTTAGTTTTGGTGTTCCGCCATTTTTAGTTAAGCGGGAAAATTTCTTTTACAATCATTCACCGTTACAATATGACTGGAAGATAAAGGAGATATTGGGCTTTATTTCAAAGCGTTTCGGAAGAGAGAATATTGCGATAGGATTTCTGCCTGATTCTAAATATTTTAATCTATCCGCGTTTATATTTTATACTAATCTATTTAATCTGCCTTATTCAGTGGAATATGTTGGTAATTCTAATGTAGAAATAACCCAAATTGACAAATATGATGTATTTATTACAAAATCTCCAAATGTAGCGGTGCCTCACAAATCTTTTTATCGCAATAAATTCAATAAAGAAATGGATGTATCGATGTATAATGATATAGGTTTTAAGGCTCTGGAAAAATTTGAGCTTCCTGATAACACTATAGCGTTTGTTTATTATAAGGTTAAAGAGTCCAATGACTAAGTCGGATTTTCCGCAAAAAATAAAGTATTCCCTGATCATCCCTTTTTTTAATGAGGAACATTCTGTTGAGCCTCTTTTTGATTCTTTAAAAAAAGTAATGAACGGATTTAAGGAAGATTATGAGGTAATTTTTATAAATGATGGTTCGCGCGATAATACGTTAAGCTTATTGGAATGTTTGTCAAGATCGAATGATTTTGTACGCGTAATAAGTTTTGATACTAACAGAGGGCAGGGTAAGGCTATAGAAGAAGGGTTTCGCAATGTAAGAGGCGATGTGGTTATTACTATGGACGGAGATTTACAGAATGACCCTGTTGATATACCTATGTTGACACACAAGATCGACCAAGGTTTTGATCTTGTGTGCGGATGGAGGTATCTTAGGAATGACACGGTGATAAAAAAGATCAAATCAAAAATAGGGAATTTTTTTCAGAGAAAAATAACAGGATTGAATATCCATGATATAAGCTGTACCATGAGAGCTTACAGAAGGGAGATCATAAAAGAGGTAGTTTTTTACGGAGAATTTGAATTTTCCGTACTACCGTATATTATTTCAAGAGATAAGAATATAAAAATAACAGAAGTAAAAGTAAAAGATAATTATCGTAAGTTTGGAAAAAGTAAATATAGAACTCTGCGCACGATTTTTGGTACGATGTATGATTATATAAGGTTAATAGTTAAAAATAAAAGATAATGTTTTTATCTTATGTGGTAACCGGAATATAATAAATGGAATTTTTTCAGCTTTGATCCTTGTTTTTCTGCTTTATTTAGCTTGCCTGTTTTTAAATATAGATCATATAGTTGCTGGCTGAAATATTGGCTGGCAGGATATAGAGAGGAAGCTTTTTCAAATTCAAGTATGGCTTTTTTTGTCATGCCATTTTTTAGATATGATAGAGCAAGAGCCTTGTGATAGAAAGGGTAATATGGATTCAACTCTATTGCTTTGTTGTATTTTTTCATAGCTGCGTAATATAGATCATTGTATGGTTCTGTGGATATTGCTTTTTCGTATTCGCCTTTTTGAAAATAATTTAAAGCAATTGCGCTTTTTATATTTAGCAGGATCAGGATAAAAACTATTGCCAGCGCTAAAGATCTGGTTGTGTTGTTGGATTTTACATTATCTGTTTTACGCGCTCGTGATAACAGCCCTAAATATAGCCACCACAAAAAAGAAACCTGCGGTATAAAATATGAAAAATCCAGCATGTTATTCACGATAAATACAGAGCAGGAAGCTATTAACCCTATAGTGATAAGATTCTTTTCTATTTTAAAACTTGTTTTTATGAATGCCGCTAACAGCCATATAATAGAAATAATTCCCAATATACCTGTCTCTGCCCATGCCTGTAAGAATATATTATGCGCGAACATGGTTTCATTGGCTAAAAAGTATTTATATTTTAGGTAGATATTGCTGAAATTCCCGGCCCCGACGCCTGTCAGGGGGAAATCCTTGATCATGGCAAGTGAACTTTTCCAGAAACTTAAGCGCTGCAGTATTGTATTCTGCTGGTTAGCGAAGTCAGCGAACATGTCAAAACGTAAGAATAATATATATGCCGGCATCAGTAGCATCAAAGCGCAGATGATGAGACGTGTTGAACGGCGCAAGCGGTTACTTAAGATCACGAAGACAAGAGCGCCAAAGGCAAGGCTTATCCATACCCCGAGTGATTTGGTAAGGACGAGCGCTGTGAGCGTTAACGCAAGACAGGCACTCTGGAATATGTATGGTTTTTTCAGATTTATTTTATCGAGAATACTTCCCGCGCACAGTGGGATTGTCATCGCGAGATAACAACCGAGCATATTAGGCGAGAAAAATGTCGCTATGGCCCTTTTGGTAAAGAGGATCTCGCGGAAATATTTTGCTTCCAGCGAATCCTTTAGGTTTTTAGCCAGATATTCTTTTAAGTGCTCAAAACCCCAGACATATTGATATATCGCGTACACGCTTATCAGTAAAGCCGTGAATAAAATTATCGCCCTTAGTTTTTTAGTCTCTTTATTACTCATATTTGACGCTAAAAAGAAGAGAGAGAATAAGGCGGATATCTGATAAACCTGATGCAGGCTTGAGAGTATGTTTATGGAATAGAACAGCGAGATAATGAGAGCAAATAAGCACGCAAGCAAAGGTTTACTGAAATAGTTATTCAGGGAAAAAGCCCTTGAGAAGAACAGGGATGCAAGAAAAACCGCAAGGACCGCTATCCGTAGGTAAGCGCCCATGAGAGGGTAAGCCATTTCCGATATAAAAGGCCTGATAAATATAACAGCCAAGAGGGGCAGTGATAAAATCAGATATAGTTTCTTATTGCGCACAGGACTATTCATGACGTTATTATTATAAAATGCAAAGGGACATTAAGCAATGATATTGTAAAATAGTTTGCTGACTTTTATTTGACAAAGATTTCATTACGGTTCTCGACTTACTGCGCTCGCTCGAACAATATTTTAAGACAAAGTCCTGAGCTTGTCGAAGGACAATATTCTTCGAGCTTGTCCCGAAGTATCGGGACATAGTCGAGAAGACATAAAGTCAGCAAAGTTCTTGACACTATGTAAGCACAATTAACCTTGCATATCATATATATGTATGGCATAATATAACAATAAAATAAATCGCATCAATGAACCGCAGGCCATCCGGAGGATGGTATTATTTTATCTTATTTATGACGAAGTTTAAAAAAGGGTTAAATCTTAAGATCGTTATCTTTGTTCTGGCATTATCTTTAGCGTGCCCGTTGTCCGGATTTTGCCTTCGCGCGCCTATAAATAGTGAAAAAAATGCAGAAGCCATGCTGGGATTGATCTATAACGATGTGGGAAGAAATCTTTCCACAGAAGAAGCGTTAGATTATCTAAGATTTAATAAAAGCGGCAAAACTCGGGTATATACTTTAGGAGGGGGGCGAAAAGACTATTCGAATATAATGCTTCAGATCCCGGTTGAGTATGGATATGCTGTTATTTCACGATTAAAGAGCCCTGTTTTTGAAAAAAGTTCCGGAAAATGGATAAGTCTCGTAGCTTTAATGACGTATAAAAGAAATATACCGCTGTGGCAAATATCCTCCAAGACTCAATACGAAATTTTAAGTGATATCCCAAGCTTGTTGCGGATGATGCCTTCTCTTGCTTCGCGTGAAAATCTTGAGCCTGTTCTGGAGATGCTCAAAGATGACATAAATCATAATTCCATCACGATAAAAGCTGTTTCCGCTTTTGTAAGGGCGCGTAAAGGCCTCTTTTCTTATATCTTTGAATATTTGGATAGATACGCACACGCAGATGAATACGATAATAGAGACCTGAAGACCAAAGTAAGAAAAATAAAAACAGAAATTATTTATTATACGTTAGAGCCGGAGTTAACAAAGTCTGAAAGGTGGGTTGATCGCGCAGGCCGTAGAATAATAAGATCATGGATATATCTTCAGTTGATAACAAACCATAGTGTGGATTTAGCGGGATTGTTAGATACTTTAAATAAAAGAGTTGTTCCTGCGGTGAGAATTATAGGGCATATGGGAAAGGACGCTCCAAAACTAGGATACAAAATAAGCAATAATAAATCAGACAAGAATATGCAGGATGAACACATTGAAGACCCCTCAATTATCTGGTGGCTTTTTAAAGACTCTATGGATACAGAGGGTCACGAGCCCGAGGACAGCGCGCAAGAAGATCTACGGGATGATTTAATACGGTATTCAAGTATCGGAGAACCTATTTTGCAAAATACAGGGATGATCAAACCAGCGGCAGATGAATATTTGCGGGAGATAGTAAATATAAGCAGAACCATAAACAATATAAAGACTAGCACTTCTGTCCAGGTAAAACCTTTTTCTTTCCCGCTTATGCTTTTGGATTTTGTTCTTATCGATCAGTTGGAAGCAGGAGAGGTGCCTTATTATGTTTATGAGATTACTAATGGCCTTGGTTACAAAGATCTTTTTATCGACGAACTTTTTGATCGCAATAATGTTTATCGCCTTAGAGATAAAAATTTTCTATTCAGGTATATGATAAGGAGCGTTTCCACTATATATTACGCGGCGGCTTTAAATGGGAATAAAAAAAGTGAAAATGCCCAGGTTTATGAGCAATCTATAGATGAATTACATCTTTTTTTATTTAATGAGATAGGAGAATTAATAGATATTAAAGACTTTAATATTTTAATGCACAAGGAGCCTTATGAAGAAGTCGGAAGAAATAAAATCATTAAGAAAATAAGCGCAGAAATAAGCAGGAATAAAGATTTTGGAGTAGGATTATGGAACATTTTTGTGAGATCTTTTGATAAAATAGCAGAAGAATATAAGAAGAACCATTACTATCCTGATGTATCAGGTGAAATAATCCTCAGTTTTTTAGATAAAAAAGGCCCTTTTATTCCGGGTGAGAATGAATTATTGACTGAATTTTATGGCGGAGAATTAACGGATAACAAAATTGAGGAAATACTATGGATCTTATCAGAGACAGGCAGTTTTGAGTCTTATAAGGCCATAGAGTCTTTGTTAAAAAATCCTGATACTGAACGGATAAAAAAAGTTTGTGAAGAGGCTCTTGAAATCATGGAATCAAGAGGCATTTTGGCTGGCCAGTTTAAGGTGTTGCGCAAAACAGCGCCTCGTGATAAGTTATAGTCCGTGATATCTATAGTTATCGTAAATCATAATACAAAAGATTTATTGAAAAAAAGCTTAAATTCTGCGATAGAACAGGATACCGGCGACGCAGAAATAATAGTCGTAGATAACGGTTCTGCGGATGACAGCGCATCAATGGTCAGTTCACTGTATTCCGAGGTAAAACTGATACAGAATGCCGAAAATATGCTTTTTTGCAAAGCGCAGAACCAGGGCATAGGACAAGCGAGAGGCGAATTTATCCTTTGCCTGAACAGTGATTGTGTTTTAGAAAAAGATTATTTAAAAGAAGCGCTCAAGATAATGAGCATTGATTCAAGAATAGGCATGGTTAGCGGTAAAATACTACGGTCGGACAAAAAGACAATAGATTCAACAGGATTATTTCTCGGCAGAAACAGGAAAGCTATTGAAAGAGGTTACGGAAAAAAGGATAAAGGGCAATATGATGAGCCCGGTTATGTCTTTGGCGTAACAGGCGCGTGCGCGTTTTTTAGGAAGGACATGCTTGAGGATATAAAAGATGCCAACGGGTATTTTGATGAACGGTTTGGAATGTATTTTGAGGACCTGGACTTATGCTGGCGCGCGCGAAAAAAAGGCTGGAAGGCGTATTATAATCCTAAGGCTGTGGCATATCATGAAAGAGGCGGGACGGCAATAGGAAACAACGCCAAAAAAGGCCATAATTTCCCACGCCTTTCCGATGAATTGAAAAAACGATATATTAGGAACAGGCACCTGTGCATGAAAAAAAATGATTCTATGCTGGGGATGCTCATGAATTTCCCATTTATCCTGCTATACGAAATAAAGATGCTGGCATATCAAGCCTTAACTTTACACTTTTGCAATGCAAAAGTGTAAAGTTGTAACCGGTGAGTCAACGGGGGTGGCGTGTCAATATTGTTCGAGCGAAGTCCCAAAATATCGGGACGTAGTCGAGAACTAAATCGACTTCTCGACTCACTTCGTTCGCTCGAAGAATAATAATTACCCCTGATAACTCACCGGTTACGTAAAGTTAAAGATTTGGCTTGACTGGGGTGCTAAAGGATAGTATAATTTGGCTTCGGAGGTAAGAAAAAATGGTATTAGAGATAAAGAGTAAAAAAGAAATGATGGGTAGTTTCGCTGAACACGAAAAAGATACAGGGTCTTGCGGTGTGCAGGTAGCCTTGTTGACTAACCGGATCAATGCCCTTACTGAGCATTTTAAGTCCCATAAAAAGGATTTTAATTCCAGGGTAGGCCTTTTGCGCTTGGTCAGTCAGAGAAAAAGACTCTTGGTCTATCTAAAAAGAGAAAATGCCGAGAGATACCGCGAACTCGTAGAAAAGCTGCAATTAAAGAAGTAATGAGAGCGGATTTAAGGCCCTGATCTGTGAAGTTACGGATGAAACCAGCAAGGCCTCTTAAATCCGCTTTTTCATTACGGCAAAATAATAGCAGAGCTTTCAGCCATCACCTATTGACTTTCACTTGATGAAAGGCTATAGGTGACAGCTGAAGGCTCAACATCAGAGAGGAAGTGTTTATTATGAAGGTAGAAAAAAAGATAGGTAGCGAAAACATAACAATCGAAACCGGTAAAATGGCTAAGCAGGCTAATGGTTCCGTGTTGATCCAGTGCGGCGGCACAGTAGTTTTGGCCACGGCTGTGTGCTCTAAGAAACCCAGGGCAGGGATAGATTTTTTCCCTCTTACGGTAGAATACCAGGAAAAGACATACGCGGCAGGAAGGATTCCCGGAGGATATTTTAAACGCGAAGGAAGGCCTACGGAGAAAGAGATATTGACCGCGCGGCTTACTGACAGGCCCATAAGGCCGCTTTTCCCTGAAGGCTTCATGAATGACGTGCAGATATTTACGATAGTGCTTTCGAGCGACGGAAAGAATGATCCGGACATCCTCTCGATAATAGGCGCTTCATCCGCGCTCACTATTTCGGACATCCCTTTCGCGGGGCCCGTGGGAGCCGTAAGAATAGGCCTTATAGATGATAAATTCGTAGTGAATCCTACTTATCAGGAGATGGAAAATAGTGTCCTGAACCTGGTTGCCGTAGG
>JAHIUV010000089.1 GCA_018817035.1 Candidatus Omnitrophota bacterium
ATCATGGTTAGAAACCAGTTCTATCCTCTCTCCTGTCTTCCATAATTTAAATTTATACGGGCCCGTGCCCACGGGTTCTCTGGCAAAATCCGTAGTGTTCAGGTCTTTGCCCTCAAGCAAATGCCTGGGCATAATATTCATGCCCCAGCTGGCAAGGCCCGGGGAAAAAGGTTCTTTATATACAGCCCTGATAGCATAATCGTCCAAGGCCTCTAATGACTCGACCATTTTAAAATCGCCGCTATAAGGCGTCCTGACATCAGGGTCGATCAAACTTTTATAAGTAAACTCCACGTCTCTTGCGGTAAACGGTTCGCCGTCATGCCACCTGACGTTCTTCCTTAAATAAAAAGTGATTTCAAGCCCGTCGTCGGAAACTTCCCACTTCTCAGCGAGATCCCCTGTTAAATCAAGGTCCTTGTCATATTTAATAAGCCCGTTAAATACAAGTCCGCAGATCGCGCCTGACGCGCTATCTGATGCCAGTATAGGGACGAGCGTTCGCGGTTCGCCGATAGATCCCGTAACTATGGAATCACCGTAATCCGGCCTAAACCCGATCAAAAACAACACTATAAATAAAAAAGCCGCCTTTTTAAAGACGGCTTTTATTTTCCTGGTAAATGAGTTTCGGATAGTCAACTTATTCTGCCTCGCCCCGTACCGGATCCTGATCATATACGGTCCCGATAGATCAGTTGATGTTATTTAAGGATTTTGGATGGGAGCCTCTGCCGCGCTCTCCTGCGTTTCTTCCGGGCCGGGAATTACCAGCGGAGCCGGCGGCGCCTCTTTTGTCTCAACATTGCCGGCATTGCCTGTCTCCGCGGTTTGACTTGCGGCCGGGATATTCACCCTGTCAACAAGCGATCTGGACTTACGGCTGGAAAACATCGCCAGCGTAAGACAGCTGATTATAAAAATAACAGCGCACGCGGTCGTCATCTTAGTAAGGACAGATGTGCTCTTTGTGCCGAACAAATTCTGCATTTGAGAACCGGCAAAAGAATCAGTAAGCCCTCCTCCTCGCCCTGCCTGTAAAAGTATTACAGCTATTAAAAATATACTGGCTATTACATGAATAGTGATCAATACTGCGTACATTAATTACCTCCCTTACAACACCGCGTTATTTATGATTTCCACGAATGAATTAACGTCAAGGCTGGCCCCGCCAACGAGCGCGCCGTCAATATCTTCCTGCGCCATAAGCTGGGCTATATTGCCCGGCTTTACACTTCCGCCGTACTGTATCCTTATTTTTGAAGCAGTCTCTTTTCCGTATAAACGCTCTATGTAATTCCTTATAAATTCATGGGCTTCCTGCGCCTGCTGGGGCGTCGCTGTCCTGCCTGTGCCTATCGCCCATACAGGTTCATACGCGATAACTATGCGCATAACATCTTCCGCGGCCATATCCTTAAGGCCTCGCGATAACTGCTTTTCCAACACCTCGAACATCATCCCATTGTCTCTCTCGTCGAGCTTTTCACCGACGCATATTATAGGCACCATTCCATGCTTAAGCACGGCGCGGACCTTCTTATTGACTTCCTCGTCAGTCTCACCAAAAATATGCCTTCTCTCGGAATGCCCTATTATCACATATCTGCAGCCGGCATCCTTGAGCATCATAGGCGATATCTCTCCGGTAAAAGCGCCTTCTGCCTCCCAGTACATATCCTGCGCGGCAAGCATAATGCTTGAATCTATTATCACGTCATGCACTTTCGCGAGCGCCGTAAAAGGAGGGCCTATTATTATATCCGCTTCTGAAAACGTATAAAATTTTCTTTTCAGGGCCACTGCTATGTCCACGGCATCTTGAATCGTCTTATACATCTTCCAGTTTCCGGCAATAATCGGTCTTCTCATATGTTCTCCTATTTTAAGGCATCATAATGAACTCTTCTAACTTTATATCTTCTCGACTTCGTCCGCCTCCGGCGGGCTTCGCTCGAAGAATATTGTTCGAGCGAACACAGTGAGTCGAGAACTGATGCTTGCCCGAAAAATATCGTTCGAGCGAGCGAAGTGAGTCGAGAACTGATGCTTCTCTTTTACAATGTCGGCATCCTCAGTATTTTTGCTCAATGCCGGGAGCAATTGATACTTCCTTTCAAAT
>JAHIUV010000090.1 GCA_018817035.1 Candidatus Omnitrophota bacterium
AACGCTATTGTGTATCACATGCACCGTCATTGACGCGACCAGTGAACCTGTCGCCTCATAAAGATACGCCAGTAATACACCTAACGCCATTATTGGTAAAAAACCGGCGATATTGGCATGTAAAAGGCTAAAAACAACCGCGCTCAAAAAGGCGGCAGAGAGCACGCCTAAACGCTTTTTTATGGCGCTGTACATAAAACCCCTGAAGAACACCTCTTCCGCTATCGGACCTAACACCGATACGAATATCGTCAAAAAAAAGAGGACCCTGCTGTTCTTTTCGCTGATAAAAGCCTCGAATACAGGCTGAGGGGGCGGCTGATATCCAAAAACATTCAATAACCATACTGACAATATCAAGATTACCAGCAGTAAAGGCACGATAAAAACATATGCGGTTATGCCCGTTAATACATTCCTAAAAAAAGAAAAAAATTTCAGACCTAATGACGCCGGTTTCTCCCTGTATCCGCGCATTACAAAATATAAAAGCGCGGCAACGGCAAAAATGTCGACAAAGAACGTTCCGATGATCATGCGAAGATTTAGATCTATATTGATACCCAGGGCCCTGATCACGAAGCCCTCTGTGATACCCACCGCGTAACTTATGAATAAAATAATAAGAGCGACCCTGCCTATGTCAAGGATACCCCACGCTACATCCCTTTTTTCCCGCCCCGGCAAGGGGATAGGGGCAAAAGGCTTTTTTCTCAAAATAAACCCCGCGTTCAATATTAAAAATAACGCGAAGACCAAAAATCCTAAGGATATGGAATATCTAAAAAATATCGCGCTTGGCGTTTTGGACTCAAGGAACGTTTTGACCTTTTTTTCCGTGACCCCTATTTCCTCAAAGCTCATCGAGGATAAGGACTTTTCCTGTTTCGGGGCGATCTGGCTTTTTGCCTGGCCCATATGCATAAAATTCACGGCCAGTACAAAAATAACGATCAATATGTATATTCTCTCACGCCTGATAAAATTTAACATATGTTTCCCGCATGTTCGAGGCTAATCCTCGAACACCCACATACATAGTGTCAAGAACTTTGCTGACTTTATGTCTTCTCGACAAGCCCCGTACCAAATCTTCGATTTTGGTTCGGGGCAAGCTCGAAGAATATTGTCCTTCGACTATGTCCCGATACTTCGGGACAAGCTCAGGACTTTGTCTTAAAATATTGTTCGAGCGAACGCAGTGAGTCGAGAACCGTAATAAAATCTTTGTCAAATAAAAGTCAGCAAACTATTTTACACTATCCCCACATACATCCTACAATGCGAATAACCTCTTCGCGTTTTTGGTCGTTATGTCCGCTATTTCGTCAAAACTTACACACTTTATCCGCGCGATCTCCTCTGCCAGGTATTTTACATATCCGGGTTCATTGCGCTTGCCGCGGAGTATCTGTGGCGCCAAAAAAGGCGCGTCTGTCTCCAGGAGAAACCGGTCCATCGGGACCTCTTTAACGACCTCTCTCAATACAGAGGCGTTCTTGAACGTAATATTACACGTGAACGACACAAACATGCCCAAGTCCAGGCATTCTTTCAGTATTTTACAGTCTCCGGAAAAACAATGCATAACACCTTTTACTTTACTGCCCATAACATCTTTTAATACAGCGAACACATCCTCGTGCGCTTCACGGTTATGTATAATTATGGGCAGGTCTTTTTTCTTTGCCTCCTCCAGGAGCATTATGAATAATTTTTTCTGATTCTGTTTTGAAGAGATATTTTTATAATAATCAAGTCCTATCTCGCCTATGGCGACTATTTTCTTTCGCGCGAGGTAACTCCTGAATAGTTCCAGGCCCGTTTCGTTTGTCACATCCGCGTCATGAGGATGTATGCCGGCAGAAGCATATATATGATCGTATTTCTCCGCCAGCTCTATTGAGCGTAAAGTGCTTTCCAGGCCGGCCCCGACATTTATTATAATGCCGACCTCATCGGCTCTTGAACGTGACAGGACATCTTCCCTGTCACCGTCAAAATCCTTGAAATCTAAATGACAGTGCGTATCTATCAGCATAATGGGGACATTTCTCTGAGCTTATTTACTATAGGCGGGATCTCCGCGAGACAATAATCCACTTCCTCTATTGTGTTCTCATAGCCGAACGAAAACCTTATAGAACCCTGGGAAACCTCAGGAGGCACGCCCATAGCGATCAACACGTGCGATGGCTCCAGTGAACCTGAGGTACACGCTGAACCGGTAGAGGCAAAGATACCTTTAAGATCAAAATTCAAAAGCAGGGATTCGCCTTCTACATACCTAAAGCTGATATTAAGCGTATTAGAAAGCCTATTATCGGGATGACCGTTAAGATATAACTCTTTCAACTGCTTGTTCAGTCCGTCCCAAAGCCTCTTCGTAAGTTTTTCAAGGTGTTTATTATTATTTTTCACGTCCCGTTTAGCTATTTCCACGGCTTTCCCAAAACCTACTATACCCGGAACATTCAGCGTGCCTGCGCGCTTTTTTCTTTCCTGGTGGCCTCCTGCCTGAAAAGGCATGATCTTCACACCTTTCCTTATATATATGGCTCCTACTCCCTTTGGCCCGTTCAATTTATGAGCGGAAAAAGAACAGAGGTCGATTCCCAGGCCTTCAACGTCTACATCTTCTTTCCCCAGCGCCTGGACGGCATCTGTGTGAAAATAAATACCATTTTTTTTCGCGATGCCGCCAATTTCCTTTATAGGCTGTATAGTACCGATCTCGTTATTGGCGAACATTATAGATATAAGCACCGTGTCTTTTCTTATAGAATCCTTCAATGCCTGCATATCCACCACGCCATATTTGTCAACCGGCAAATAAGTCACCTCAAAGCCAAGTTCCTCTTCCGCGAATTTACATGTATCCAGTACGGCAGAATGTTCAACCATACTTGTTATAATATGCCTCCCTTTATCGATATTAGCCATGCAAACGCCTTTTATCGCGAAATTATCAGACTCGGTCCCTCCGGAAGTAAAAATAATATCCACCGGCTCTGTGCCAAGCGCGTTGCCTATAATTTCTCTCGAGGCTTCCACTGCCTTGCGCGCGTTCTGTCCTTTTGTATGCATACTGGAAGCATTTCCGTATTCCTCGGTAAGATAGGGCATCATCGCGTCCAGCACTTCCTTGCGAAGCGGCGTAGTGGCATTATGGTCAAGATATATCTGTTTCATGATGTTCTCCTAACTAATAATGGATTTATTCAGAGGTAGAGGTTTTCAGGGCTTCTTTGTTCCGAGCGGGCACGGTGTCCCGCAATTGCGGGACGAGCGAGGAAGAAAACAGAGCAAAATTTTCTCGCTGGGAAAATTTTGCGTCCCTGGAAACCCCTACCTCTGAATAAATCTCATATATTATCGTTTTAATCTTCTATTCTTGGAAACAAAGGATTACCTTTGTTTATTTTTGTCCCCGACCTTGCCAAGCCCCATGATAAATATTTTAATTCAGCTTTAGCCTCAGGAAGTCCTAACTGACGCGTCATTTCTTCCGCGGTAGACGGCATAAATGGCCACAGCGCCACTGAGACTATCCTCAGGACCTCGTAAAGATCATACATCATATCTTTAAGCTCATCTGTTTTGCCTGCCTTGGAAAGTTTCCACGGCGCCTTTTGCTCTATGAATTTGTTCGCGGTATTTATTAACTCCCATATGGCCGCCAAAGCCCGGCTAAAATCCATCTTATCCATCGCTGACCTGATCCCGTGTTCTATCTTTCCGGCCTTTTCTGCCATTGCTTTCGTGATGTCATCCGCTAAGCCGATATCCCTTCTTTCAGGCACGATACCTGAACAATATTTGTCTATCATGGACAATGTCCTGTGAAGGAGATTGCCAAGATCATTAGCGAGA
>JAHIUV010000091.1 GCA_018817035.1 Candidatus Omnitrophota bacterium
AAAGATATATCATTTAACCTATACGCTGTCCTCGTATTAGGATGTGTTCTCGGGGAGCCGAATGACCGAAATGGTCACGTTCGGTTCTGAGAGGGGCATTAAGTAACGAAGGAGGTTATAAAAGATGTCTACTCACAAAAATAGAACCATTACTTTGTTGATGATTTTCGTGGCGTTATTCCTGAGTTCTTGCGCGAGAGCGCCTATGCGCCATACCGATTTAGGGACCATGGAGCCATATCCCACTATCCCTGGAAAAATAGTAACAGCGCCTGATGTATCCAGGGGAGACATATATCACGAGGTAGGCCCCGGCGAGACTGTCTGGCGCATAAGCAAGATGTATGACGTTAACCTGAAAGATATTGTACTCGCTAATAATTTAAAGGACGCCGCTGTGCTTGAAAAAGGACAAAAATTGTTAATTCCTAACGCGGCGCCGTTAGTATCGGTCATACCCCTTTACCCCTCAAGAAAATGGGACTATATAATCGTACATCACAGCGCTACTGACGTGGGAAACGCCCTTAATTTTGATAATGCTCATCAAAAAAGGCGATGGAAAGGGCTAGGTTATCATTTTGTCATAGACAATGGTACTTCAGGCAAGAATGATGGCCAGGTAGAGGTCTCACCCAGGTGGATCCATCAGGAGGATGGCGCTCATTGCAAAGCTGACGGCATGAATTACAGGGGCATAGGCATATGCCTGGTTGGCAATTTCAGTACTGATAGCGTGTCTCAGAAGCAATTGAGGTCTTTAACCTCGCTGGTGAATAATTTGAAAAAATATTACAACATACCTAATTCTCGTATACTTGGACATGGACAAGTAAAAGGCGCGGCTACGGAATGCCCGGGACTGAAATTTCCATGGTCTGAGTTCCGAAGCCAGCTGGAGCCATAGCTTTGATAAACAATGCCCTTGTTTTTGTCCACGTAAAGTAGTATCATATCCTTTATAAAATCACACGCGCCCATAGCTCAATTGGATAGAGTGCCGCCCTACGAAGGCGTAGGTTCCCCGTTCAAATCGGGGTGGGCGCGCCATTTCGCTTCGCTGCGACATTTTTATTCACAGCTTCGCAGGAATTATTATGTTTGTATAGTTCGGAGGAGTGCCAGAGTGGTTGCCCGCCGGAGGCGGGTCCGCCTTTGGCGGAAATGGGAATTATGAAATGTATTGCGTGTATATATTAAAAAGCTTGAAAGATAGTAAGATTTACACTGGAAGTACTCGAGATTTGCATAAAAGGATACTTGATCATAATAGAGGCAATGTTAGGTCCAACTAAGTCCAGAAAGCCGTTCGAGTTAATTTATAAAGAATATTATCTTACCGTAACTGAGGCTAGAAAACGAGAGAATTTTTTTAAAAGTGGCCAGGGTAGAAAATGGCTTAGATCCGTTATTTTTTAGTCGGAGGAGTGCCAGAGCGGTTGAATGGGGCGGTCTCGAAAACCGTTAGACTCGCAAGAGTCTCGAAGGTTCGAATCCTTCCTCCTCCGCCAATGCAACCAATTCGAACCTTTGTACCTGTCATCTAGTAGGGCAAGGGTTTGGATCTTGGTGTGCGCTATATAGTAAGGTTTAAACCCCTGTCATTGCGAGGCGCCGTAGGCGCAGAAGCAATCTCAACCTTATTCATAAAAAACTCTTGATTTTATTCCAAAATAGGTATATATTACCGTTTGTAAGACTAAACTATACCTTAAAAGGTATAAGAGGTCAAGTATTTTCTAGATATTTGTGAGAAAAAATGAAAGAGCCTAAAAGAGAAAATTCTTATTATTTTGTGGACGAAGCAGGAGATCCTGTCTTCTATAACAGACGCGGTGAATTTATAGTAGGAAATGAAGGGTGTTCCAAAATACTAATGTTGGGCTTTATAGAAACAGATGAGCCAAAGATAATACGGCAGGAATTAGAAAAGGTAAGAGACAAGATAAAAAACGACCCATACTTAAAAAACATACCATCTCTAAAGAAATCCTTAATACACTTTCATGCTACAGATGATTGCCCTGAAGTTAGGCAGGAGGTTTACAAGTGCATAAGTAAGCTTAATTTTAAATCTCAATTTGTCGTGGCAAGAAAGATAGAAGGTGTCTTTAAAAAATATCATTGTGATGAGAATAAGTTTTACGACGCTCTTATTTCACAATTGTTTAAGAATATTTTACATAGGGCAGAGCATAACTTTGTCTATTTTTCTAAAAGAGGGTCGAGCAGTCGTCAAGAGCCATTGGAGAGAGCTATTGAACATGCTAAAAAATCATTTGAGCGAAAATTTTTTATCAAGATTGGATCAAAGACATTCGTGCAGTCTCAGGTACCGACTGGTGAACCCTGTCTACAAGTAATAGATTATATAAGTTGGGCGATATATAGGGTATTTATAAAAAAAGAGATGAGATATTTTGATTTTATTAAAGATAAGGTAAGTTTGATTTGGGATATTTACGATACGGTTAAATACCCCAAGAACTTTTATAATAAGACTAATGAGCTCGATGCCAAAAAAATAAGCCTTCCATAGCTAGGTGGTTTCCCACGCACGGCACGACGCCGGCTTTCGCTATTAGAAGACTTACTTATAAGTATATATTATCATATGGAAATGTCAAGATTTTTACACGCACATACACACAAAAGGAGTATTATGGACACTAAGAAATTAGGCAAAAAAATCAAAATAGCCCGCGTAGAACTTGATTTAACCCAAACTCAACTTGCCAAAAAAATTAATGCTAAGCAAAAGAGTATTTCCCGCTATGAAACAGGAGTATCTTTTCCGTCCATAGAAACATTAATCAAGATAGTCAAGGTTCTTAAAAAACCAGCAGGGTATTTTTTAGAGGAGTAAAAAAGAAGTTTGAAAGAATATGACTATAAACTTAATTTGGAGCGTCACAGATCTTCTTTATGGAGATGATAAACAGACTATGCATATGAGTAAAATCTGAGGCGCTCAAGTCTCCGGGATAGTGTATTTGCGGGAAGTATGCTTCTTTTCCCGGGCCTTCTGTTGCCCGCCAATGCTTAATCCTGCGCTGAAG
>JAHIUV010000092.1 GCA_018817035.1 Candidatus Omnitrophota bacterium
CTTGCCAGCGCGCTTTTAAAGTTAGAGAAGGGCGCCAGGGCCCACCCAATGTCCGCGAACAACGCTACCGCGCATATTTTTATAGTGAACCCATTGCGTCCCGGAGGCGTTGCGGGACTTTTTAGCACGCACCCGCCGATCCAGGAAAGAGTAAAACGCCTACAAAGTATAAAACCTTAACTTCACAACAGTGCATTGCAGTTTTGTGAAGTTAAGCTCTAAAAAAGGAGGATTACATGTCGGATTTCAACCCTAAATACGGACAGGACATAAGAGAGATCAACGAAAGAGTAAAGTCCGCCAGTCTTTTTATCCAGCAGATCAATAACGAACTCGGCAAAGTCATTGTCGGACAAAAATACATGATAGACAGGCTTTTGATCGCGCTTCTCGCGAACGGACACATATTAATAGAGGGAGTCCCAGGGCTCGCGAAGACGCTGGCAGTGAATACCCTGTCAAGCTGTATACAGACAAAATTCCAGAGGATCCAGTTTACGCCTGATCTTTTGCCGGCTGATCTAATAGGCACCCTTGTATATAATCCAAAGGACGGAAAATTTACGATAAAAAAAGGCCCTATTTTTGCGAACCTGATACTAGCTGATGAAATAAACAGGGCTCCGGCAAAAGTGCAGAGCGCGCTTTTAGAGGCAATGCAGGAACGTCAGGTTACCATAGGTGATAATACATTCAAGATGGATGATCCGTTCCTGATCCTTGCCACGCAAAACCCGATAGAACAAGAAGGCACATATCCTCTTCCCGAGGCGCAGGTTGACCGCTTTATGTTAAAGATAAAGATGGGGTATCCCGACAAAAAAGAAGAAAGAGAGATCATGGACCGCATGGCAGGACAGGAACCTGTCAGGGTAAATTCTGTGGTTTCCCCGGAAGATATCATGAAAGCCAGAAAGATAGTAAGTGAGATATATATTGATGATAAAGTGAAAGATTATATAGTGGATCTTGTCTACGCTACGCGCACTCCGGAAGCGTACAATCTTGATATAAAAAATCTTATAGCGTACGGGGCATCTCCCAGGGCGTCGATATACCTTAATATAGCCAGCCGCGCTCACGCGTTCATCAGGGGAAGAGGTTTTGTGACGCCTGAAGATGTCAAGGCAATAGGCATGGATGTCCTGCGGCATCGCGTAATAGTTACTTATGAGGCAGAGGCTGAGGAGATGACCAGCGAGGACGTGGTAAAGAAAGTTTTTGACGAAATCGAAGTCCCATGATACCAAAAGAGATACTCAGAAAAGTAAAGCAAATAGAGATCCGTACCGGAAAACTCGTCAATGATGTTTTTGCCGGAAAGTACGAATCTATATTTAAAGGCCGGGGCATGGAGTTTCATGAGGTGCGCGAATATGTGCCCGGAGATGACATTCGCTCCATTGATTGGAATGTTACAGCCAGGGCAGGACATCCTTATGTGAAGAAATTCGTCGAGGAAAGAGAACTGACGGTTCTTTTAATGGTGGATGTAAGCGGTTCGGGTTATTTCGGCACAAAGAACAAAATGAAAAGAGATGTTATGGCTGAGATAGGCGCGCTCCTGGCGTTTAGCGCAATAAAAAATAACGATAAGGTAGGACTTTTGCTTTTTACCGATCATGTGGAAAAATTCATTGCCCCTAAAAAAGGCAAGGCCCATGTTTTGCGCGTAATAAGAGAGATGTTATACCATGATCCTAAAGGCAAGAAGACCGATATACGCTCCGCGCTCGAATATGCCGGAAAAGTAACAAAGAAAAGATGCGTTATTTTTATACTCTCTGATTTTATGGATTCCGGATACGAGCGTCTTTTGAGGATATTAAATAAACGTCATGATATTGTCGGCATAGCCATTTCCGATCCGAGGGAAAGCCATCTTCCTGACATGGGACTTGTGGAATTTGAGGATGCCGAGACAGGTGAAATGATCTACTTGGATACCGGCGACGCGCTTTTGAAAAAAGAATTCGCGGCACGAAGGACCTTATTTAAGGAAAGCCGTGATAAGGCCTTTAGATCAATGGGCCTGGATTCGATAGAACTGTCCACTGACAGGTCTTACATAGAGCCTTTGATGTTATTCTTTAAGACTCGCGCCAGAAGATTTAGATGAGAAAGATAAAAGTAAAAGTAATAACCGGGGCAAAGAAAGAGGAAATACTTAAGTTATCAGAGACAGAGTATAAGATAAAAGTCTCTTGTCCCCCTGAAAAAGGCAAAGCCAATCAAAGGATAATAAGGTTACTTTCTGATAAGTTCGGTGTCGCTAAGAGCCGCATCAGGATAATATCCGGAAAAACGAACAGCAGGAAAATAGTAGAAATAGATAATGGATAATAACATGATCATGAATGACGTAAGGCCTTTAAAGGCTCCTGTTGAAATAAAGGATGCCTTACAATTTTTACCCGTAATAATATTGGTTTTGTTGCTCGCCTCCGCCATAGCGGGATTTTTCTATTTTAAAAAGAAGAGGCATGTAAAAGAAAAGCCTATTGAACCCCCCAGGCCCCCTGAAGAAACCGCATTCGAGGAATTAAGGTCGCTTATTGAGGCACGGCTTGTGGAAAAAGGCATGATCAAAGAATATTACATAAGAATATCCGACATAATACGTAAATATATAGAGCGTAAATATAATGTCCTTGCCTTGGATAAAACTACGTGGGAATTATACCGGGAGTTGCGGGCCAAAAACTTCAACAGGGCTCACGCGGATATGATACGTGATTTTTTAGAGGATTGTGACCTTGTGAAATTCGCGAAATATGCCCCTGCGCAAAAAGAGATAGAAGAAATATACGCCCGCGCAAAAGAGATCGTAGCCGTAACTTCACAACAGTGCATTGCAGTTTTGTGAAGTTAAGATAATTATATGAGATTTGCCAGTCCTTTATTTTTAATATTGTTGAGTATTATCCCTTTACTGGCCTGGGATTACCTCAGGCGTGGTAATCTTAGGAACGCCAGCCTGGCGTTTTCCGATATCTCCGTCGCAAAAAATATAAGGCCCGGGTTTCGCGTTAAATATCGTCATATGCCGATGATGCTAAGAATGCTGGCGATATTTATATTTATTATCGCGATGGCAAGGCCTCAGGCGGGACAAAAAGAGGAGGAGATCATAACCGAAGGTATAGATATAATACTTACTCTTGATACATCGAGCAGCATGAAAGCGGAGGATTTTAAACCGCAGAACAGATTAGGCGCCGCGAAAGAGGTGATAGAAGAATTTATAAAGTCCAGAAAAAATGACAGGATCGGGCTTGTGGTCTTCGCGCGGTATAGTTTTACCCAGTGCCCTCTTACACTGGATTATGGCACGCTATTGGACCTGACAGAAAAAATAGACATAGGTATAATAGAGGACGGTACTGCCATAGGCATGGCGATCGCTAATTCCGTAAATAGGATCAGGGATTCTCAGGCGAAGAGTAAGATCATCATACTTTTGACCGACGGGATCAATAACGCCGGTAAAATAGACCCTTTTACAGCGGCAAAAACAGCGAAAGCCCTTGGTATAAAAATATACGCGATAGGCGCGGGAAAGCCCGGCGTGGCGCTTTATCCCGTCGAGGATCCTATATTCGGCAAAAGATATATGCAGATGGAGACAGAAATAGACGAGGAATTGTTGCGTCAGATAGCGGATGAGACCGGCGGCATGTATTTCCGGGCAAAAGACGAAAAAGGCCTCAGGGATATATATGAGACAATAGGTAAACTGGAAAAGGCCAGGATAGAGACAAAGGAATACGCTGATTATACGGAGATCGTCGGCGGATTCTTATTATTAGGGATCATAATATTTTTAGTCGAGACAGTCTTGACTAATACTGTATTCAGAAAAATACCATAGGAAAGATAATCATGCATTGGGGTTTGCCGGTATATTTGAATTTCCTTTTGCTGTTACCCGCGCTGGTGATATTTTTTGTCGTTGTTTCGGCGAGAAAAAAAAAGGACCTGGACATATTCGGTGATAATGCCCTGGTAAAAAAATTGTCTTTTTCTAAAAGCAATTCCAGGGAACGCTCCGGTAAGATATTACTTGTGATCATAGCGGGTTTTTTGATCTTGTCGTTGGCGAGGCCGCAGATAGGAACGCGGCTTACCATGTCTAAAAGACGCGGAGTCGACATAATGATAGCGATAGACACATCCTCAAGCATGATGGCGCGGGATATAAAACCCAGCCGCATAGAAAAGGCAAAGATGGAGGTCGCCTCATTTATAAATAAATTAAAAGGAGACAGGGTGGGTATTTTGACCTTTGCGGGAGACAGTTTTGTCCAATGCCCCCTGACCCTCGATTACAACGCGGCAAATATGTTTTTGAGTTTAATAGAACCCGGCATGATGCCCAAACCCGGAACCGCGCTGGGAAAAGCCATAGATATGGCGTCAAGATCATTTGTAAAGAAGCAGAGGAAGTATAAGGTTTTAGTCATTTTGACTGATGGTGAGGACCATGATACTGATCCGATAAAGGCCGCTAAGGAAACCAAGGAACAAGGCATAGTTATTTATACTATAGGCATAGGGACAGGAAAAGGAGAACCAATACCTGTCTTAGATGAAAAAGGCAATATTTCCGGATACAAGAAAGATAAAGAAGGCGCAGTGGTGATGTCAAAGCTTGATGAGGAAACTCTCAGGAGAATAGCTCTTGTAACAGGGGGGAGATATTATCATGCTACGCCCGCTGAATTTGAGCTCGATAAGATCTACGATGAGATAAGCAATATGGATAAAAAAGAACTTTCTGACAGGCTATTCACGCGGTATGAGGAAAGATTCCAATATTTCCTGGCTATAGCGCTTATTTTATTATGCGTGGAGTTTTTATTGGGAGACAGAAGAAGAAAGATAAATTTATGACGACCACCAGAACAGCTGTTTTTATGGGAGTGGCCTATTTATTACTTTACCTCTCCACAATAGGTTGGATATGGCAGGATAGCGTAGCCGGAAAAGATAAACAGGCCAGGAAATTATACAACGAGGACAAGATCGACGAGGCGCTGTCAAAGTGGCGCGACGCGCAGACAAAAAATCCTGACAAAAAAGAATTACATTACAATATAGGCAACGCACTGCATAAACAAAATAAGTATGAAGACGCGTTCAATGAATACGCGAAATCCACAGACACAAAAAATACTGACCTTCAGGCAAAAACGTATTATAATATCGGGAATACACATTACAAAATGGGAAA
>JAHIUV010000093.1 GCA_018817035.1 Candidatus Omnitrophota bacterium
CGATATTATTTGAGCAGGCATTGGTTCTCGACTTCGCTCGAACGATATTATTTGAGCAGGCATTGGTTCTCGACTTCGCTCGAACGATATTATTTGAGCAGGCATTGGTTCTCGACTTCGCTCGAACGATATTATTTGAGCGTAGTCCCGAAGATAACTCAGGAAGACAAGGATTTGTTCCCTGTTTTTCGCATTTTTATGCTTAAAAAAATATCCCCTATATTATTCTACGCTGTTTCCGTATTTATCGTGATGTGGCTTTCTTTTTTTGTGGAGCCTGTGTACTCTAAATACAGGAACTGCATGCTGTATTCCCTTTTTTCTTTGCTTATTTTTTCCTTCCTGTCTGATCCGAAGAGGGCAAAGGCGGTGCTGGACGATAAGGCTGATATATTTTTATGGCTTTATTTTTTAGTCATGACGTTCGGGCTGTTATTTGCCGGCAAAGCAAATGCGGCTATAAATAAATATTTTATTTACGCCCTTCCTATCCCTGTAGTTTATTATTTTTTTAAAATGCACAGTTTTTCGATGAAGGACAGGCTCGTTATAGCGAGGGTAATATGCGCGGCCCTTGTTATAGTATCGATCATAGGTATCCTGGAAGCGGTGTTCCATAAAAATATAATATATGAACGTTTTGTTCACAATGTTTATTATAATTTGTACATTGCTAATGAAAGAGTGATGTCTACACAGCATGCCCCTCAGCCATTGGGGACATTTATCATAGCGTGTATACCGTTCGCGTTATTCCTGATAGAAAAAAGAGAAAATATTTTTAATGTAATACTGGGTATACTGGGCATGGGTTTCTCGATAGTGACCCTTATGTTGACGCTTTCCAGGGGGCCTGTGCTGGCATTGGTTGTATTGCTCGTGGTTTATTTTTATAAAAAATGCAAGAGAATGATCATACCGCTCCTTGTCTTGATCGTGATCTTAATGTTTATTTTTTCTATTTATGGGGCGGATTCTGCTATATGGCGTCTTGGCCTGATAGGATGGACCGCTCAGAGTGACTATAGCCACAGGTTGAACAGGGTGGACACCGTATTAAAGATACTTAAAGACCATCCTTTTATGGGGCTGGGGTTGGAGAATTACAGATATTTTTTTGGTAAGTATTTTTATATAAAATACGTGAGATGGGACTGGAGAGTTACTGATAATATGTATCTTTTGATCCTTGCTGAATCAGGGATATTGGGATTTCTTGCTTTCGCGACGTTTATTTTTCTTCTGCTCAGAAAGGCGTTAAGGTGTTATAATGAGTTCGGTTTTATTCTGCTTATAGCACTTATCGGAATATTAGGCAACATGATAACGTATGACCTGCTCTACTGGACAGTACCTTTTTATATATTCTGGATCTACTGCGGAATGCTTTCTTCGGTGAGTATGGAGGCAGCGCAGAAAACTTAACTTGACATTTTTCTGACATGCAGAAAAGTGTCAAGTTACAGGATGGGCTCATGAAAGATAATCTCGCGTATAATATATTTTTTACTTTAAAAGTATCTACGAAAGCATTAATAAAGAATTTTTTGGATAATGCCGAGAAACTCTTGAAAGATTATTATCGTGACAAAAAATTCAATATAAGAACAGAAGAATCTGTCTGTCAAATAAGGCATCGTTTTTCATCCGGCGGCATAAACGGCGGAAATTTTGTTTATATGCCGACTTCTTATTATATTCTGAAAGAGATTATGGATTATTTAAAATTAAATAAGGATGATATTTTTGTAGATTTGGGATGTGGTAAAGGCAGGGCAATGTTTGTGGCTTCTATGCAGGGCGTCAAAAAGGTTATAGGGGTTGAGATAGAAGAAGGACTTGTTAAATCAGCAAATGAAAATGCCGGAAACTTTAGATTTAATAAAAGCGCGTTATTTATTTTACATAAGGATGTGATTGATCTTGATCTCTCTGAGGGGACGGTATTCTTTATGTTTAACCCTTTTGGCGAAGATCTTTTTAGTAAGGTTATTGAGAATATCAAGGCCAGTTTAAAAATCAATCCAAGGGGAATCAGAATAGTGTATTATGTGCCCGTTTACAGGGAAATATTAAACAGGCAGGATTGGCTGGTTCCTGACGGTAATCTTTTAAATAATAGGGTTTTGGTCTGGCGTAACGTCAAAAATTAAGGCCGCAGGTAGGGTGTGTTTTCGGTTTTTGGCCCTATTTTTTGTATAGCAACTCATATTGACAGGTTACTTTATCCCAAGAATAATTTTTTTCCACGTGTTTTACCGCTTTTGTCTTATATTTATTCACGATATCCGGGTTAGCGATAAGCCATTCTATCTTTTCTTGTAAGCTTATA
>JAHIUV010000094.1 GCA_018817035.1 Candidatus Omnitrophota bacterium
GAAAAAACTGGAATTAAAGATATTTATCCCCGGAGCGCTGAATCCCGCCCACATGAACTGCATAGTATTATGGTCAAAGGAAGCCGCGGCGGGGAACAAACTTTCTTACTGCAGTGGGATATAATTCGCGAAAATAGAAGAGGACAATAAAACCACATTTTTAAAATTCTTGTGCGACTTGATGTATAAGAAAAACTAAAAAGGGGCATAAAATGGGTAAATTGGAAAAACAAATAAGCGAAGACCTTAGAATTTCCATTAAAAGCAAAGACGCTCTCCGCACCTCCACGCTGAGAATGATCACCGCTGCTGTCCAAAACCTGCTCATAGAGAAAAAAACCGACGGGCTCGATGATGGTGACGTCCTTAAAATAATCACAAAACAGGTAAAGCAACACCAGGACTCAATAGAAAACTTCAAAAAAGGCAACAGGCCGGATCTGGTGGAAAAAGAAGAAAAAGAACTCACGATACTACAGTCCTACATGCCTGAGCAATTAAGCGAAAAGGAACTGGAAACAATAGTCAAAAAAGTAATAGCCGATACCGGAGCCGCGTCAAAATCAGACTTTGGCAACGTAATGAAAGTCGTAATGCAGGAAACCAAAGGCAAAGCAGACGGCAAAGCCACCAGCGCCATAGTACAAAAACTTTTACCTTAACTTCATAAACATACATTGTACGGGCGCGAGGTTATCTTAATCTTGTCCCGAAGTATTGGGACATAGTCGAAGGATAATATTCTTCGAGCGAGGCCAAAGGCCGAGTCGAGAAGCAAAAGCATCAGTTCTCGACTCCTGCACTCCGTGCCTCCGCTCGAACAATACCAGTTATTCTTCGAGCGGAGTGCCGAAGGCACGTAGTCGAGAAACAAGAAATCTCACCCAATGCGCAAAACAAGCTTTATCCTACTATTTAGCGTGTGCCTTTCATTGTGCGGCTGCGCTACTGTTTACAATCCCGCCACTGAAAGAAAAGAGCTTATCTTCATAACCACGCCCGCAGAAGTATCCATCGGCAAGACAATGTCCGTCAATGTCGCCAATCAGTTCAAACTTAGCAAAGACCCTGAGCAGATCGGCCGCGTAACATCCATAGGCGGAAAACTGGCGAATGTCTCAGACAGAAAAGACCTAAAATATATCTTTAACGTGGTAGAAGAAAAAGAACTGAACGCTTTTACGACGCCGGGAGGATATGTCTACATAAATTCAGGACTGATAGAAAAGACCACCGACGATGAACTCGCCTGCGTAATAGGCCATGAAATAGGGCACGTCGCCGCGAAGCACGTGGCAAAAAAGCTCCAGGCCCAGCTCGGTTACGACATACTGATGAACATAGCCCTCCGAAAAAGCGGTATAAGCGAACTACAAAGAGCCGCTTCCTTAGGTTTTGACCTGGTATTGCGAGGTTACTCAAGGGAAGACGAACTTTTGGCGGACCGTCTTGGCTCGAAATACGCGTACAAAGCCGGATACGACCCATACGCGATGATAAGTTTCTTAAAAAAAATAGCTGATTCAGGTGAAGGGGGCCTGGGCTTCATCTTCTTGCGGTCGCACCCATACACATCCCAAAGGATAAAAATGCTGGAAAAACAGATACCTGAGATAATAAATAAAGCGGACAAGAAAAATACAGCTAAAATAGCTTCCGTAGGCGCAAATGCGGCTGATGACGGAACAGGCGAAAAAAGGCCCCTTAAGGTAATGTGTCCTGTTTGCAGAAAAATATTCCCGGGCGAAACACTATATTGCCCTTACGACGGGACTAAGCTAGAGTAGTATGTCTGCCATTAGTCCTGAGCTTGTCGAAGGACAAAGCTAGAGTAGCATACATGTCATTGCGAGGAGTCCCGAAGTTTCGGGACGACGAAGCAATCTCAATATTCTTCGAGCGGAGCATAGTCGAGAAGCAGAGAGAACTTATTCAAGATTCGTAACCGGTAAGTTGCATGGGGGATATATCAATATTGTTCGAGCGAGTGAAACGAGTCGAGAACTCTCTGAGCGTGCTTCTCGACTACGCTTCGCTCCGCTCGAAGAATATTTACGCCCGGCAAAAGCTTTACAGTATCCTTAATAACTCACCGATGTGTCAAGATTCTACTTTTGCTCTTGAAAAACAACGAAAGAAGGGATAAGATAGTAGTATAAATAAGGGGGTGGCCTATGGCAGTTGGCACGGATAACCGCGTTTTTGAAAGGATCGAGGGAGAGCTCGGCGTAAGGTATAGTCCTCAAGGCAGCGATAGGGAGTTTTGTACCACCAGTAAAAATATCAGCGGAGGGGGAATAAGGATATCTTTGTTAAAAAAGATGGACCCCGGAACGATCCTGGATCTCGAAATATTCAGATACAACGCGGAAGCAAGGACCCGATGCAGAGGTAAAGTCGCGTGGATATGGGAGGAAGCCGCGGATACAGGGAAAGAGCAAATTTTCGAGGCAGGCATACAATTTTTAGACAGCCAGCTCCTTTATTTGGGAAGACTAATGGATTACCTGGAAAAACAAAATAAAAACGTTACGCTATCATGAGCGCCCTCACGAGTAACGACAATAGGTCGGCAAAACGATACGACCTGAGAATAAAATTATCCTATTGCGACCCTGTTACCAAGCATCACGTTGAAACGCTTACCACGAACATATCAAAAAGAGGCCTCAGGTTCCTGTTGCCGAAAAAATTGCAAAAGGGCGACATCCTGGACTTAAAAATAGAAGACCCCTACGGAAAAACCACTATAATCTCAAAGGCAAAGATAATGTGGGTAAAAGAATCTCGTTCCGGCGGTTACGAAGAAGATACGGCTTATGAAACAGGGGTAAGCCTTATAAAAAAGACTATCTATTAATAGTATAGAAGGGAAATGCGAGGATGAGGTGGGAAAAGTAATAGCGTCTTCCTCTTCCAAATACATTAAGATGCAAAATGATAAATAAAGATACCATGTTTAAGGTAATCGGCAGTATTATCGTCGCGCTCGTTATCGGGCTTATAATAATAAATATTTTCTACATGAACTCATCCTGCCTGACCAGGAACTGCAAGGTAGTAGGGCTCGCTACCATAGCATTTCTTCTATGGGCAACTATATTCTGGATCGTAGTGCTCAAGTATTCCAAGAAATAACCTATGTCACCTACTGACATCCTATTCCTGGGCGGAACCTCAATAGACCTCATACAAGAACACCACGAAAAAAATAAAAACCTCCATTTTAAAGCTTCTGTGGGAGGCTCAATAACCAACTCAGCCGTAATATCCGCTAAATTGGGGTTAAAAACAGTTTTATTGTCCAGGGTCGGGTTCGACACCCTCGGAGAATTCGCCGTAAAATTCCTGAATTCAACAGGAGTAAAAGCTAAAAACGTCACCAAGGATCCAAATATCCGCACATCCCTGGCCATTGCCAGCATCGATAAGCATGGTGATTCAAAATACACATTTTATAAAAATTCCCCCAAGGACTCTATTATAGCGTTAAAAAACGCGCCAAAAGCTGTTTTAAGCACCTGCAAAATATTCCATTTCGGCTCAAGCCTTTCATATCAGGACGGTGCGACAGAAGAGATCTTAAAATACATCAGATTCCTCAAAAAGAGAAAAGTTTTTATCTCATTTGACCCAAACTTCAGGCCATATGCCATAAAAAATAAAAAACAAGCCCGAAAAAAAGTCTTTAAGTTCTTAAAATTAGTCGACTTGGCCAAATTAAGCGAAGTAGACCTAAAATTCCTAACAAGAGAAAAAAGCATCCCTAAAGGCCTAAAAATACTAAAAAACAAATTTAAATGCGAAATAATTGTAACCCTGGGCCCAAAAGGCTCAGTTTACCCTAACCCGTCATTGCGAGGAGCAAGGCGACGAAGCAATCTCAACCTGATCAAAATCCCGGCCCTAAAAGTCAAAATAGCCAACACAATAGGCGCCGGCGACGCCTACACAGCGGGAATCCTCTACAAGATAGCTAAAAAAGGAGAGAAAGAAGCCTTTAAGGACATAAAATCCACCATGGCCTTCGCCACAACCATAGCCACCCAATCCTTAACTTCACAAAACTGCAATGCACTGTTGTGAAGTTAAGGATTGTATATATAGCAGCTATATGATATAATTATTATTAATATAACAAACAACCCAACCCTTGAGAATAGGGATGTTTTTTGTCTCGCTTATGTTAAACTTTAAAAAACGTCATATTTTTAAAATGCTGTCGCCTATAATCGCTGTAGTGTTTCTTATGAACAGTGCGGCGCATGGTATTGATTTTTCCGAAAAGACCTCGCTCAGGCTTCCGCTTAAGATGGCAGAAAAGGGGAACAATTTTGAACAAGCCCTGAAAAAAGTCAAAAAAAATACTTTAAACCTTCCGTTCTTAGCTCTCGCGACACTGCTGACATCTGTGCCATCTCTAACAGACTCCGCGGGAGTATCTATTTACAACGCATTGCCGGATAAACCCCTAATAGAGTACCGCATGCCTGTAGAAGGAAAAGAATACACGGGCACCTCTACTATAACGGATATCATCGAACCTATTATTTTCAACTCCAACTATTTCCCCGGCCCTCCTGGCAATGATCTAATAAAAGCTATAGCAGAATCTTTTGAGGACATAGGCTTTAAACATTTACTCAAGGAAGCGGAAGCTATAAAAAAATCAAATAATAAAGCCCTTCAGAATGATTTTCTTAAAAAAATATATACCTTGATCAGGGAAAGAAGCCAAATATCAAATAAGTTCAGGGATACACTTTGGATGATCGTAGAAAGCATATACGCGGAAAAGATCTCCTTTGACATAAAAAATACGGGCTTTAAAAATATAGACTTTCTCAGGCAGTGCGGAGCAGAATCTCATTATGCCATTATTCTCTTGCGCGCGCTGGGATTTGACGCAAAGGGCGGCCTTATGTATGAACACTTTCTGGTACTGGTGGACTCCCTGATAGACGGTGAATCTATTTTTCTTGATACTTCCCTTGGCGTATTCCAGGTTCTTAACAGAAAAGAAAAGTTTGATGAATTGCCATATAATTACATAGCCTTAAACCCAAAATACAGTGGAGGAAAAAGCCTGAGGGAAATGATCGCGCCCCAGAAAAAAATGTTCGCGTTTGAAACAGGAAGAGTCGTATCTCAGGGAGAACTCACGTATTTGGACGTAAACCCATATTTGATATACTGCTATTTACAAATAAAAGAAAACTGCGGCGCGGCAAGCGCTATTTTGTGTAACCTGGCATATCTTAATATGGAATCTGAAACAAAGGACTATGAAAAAGCAAAGAAACTGTTATGCAGATCTATAGATATAGATCCTGACCATGCCGCTGCCTATCTTTTACTTGCTATTATCCATAGCGAAATAATGAGCAACCATGATGAAGCTATAAGGTTATGCAAAATAGCCATGGACATAGACCCTAATAATGTCCTAGCCTATTATTTGCTGGGCAGTTGCTATAGCGCAAAAAAAGACTATGAGAAAGCCATAACGATTTATGAGGAAGGTAGGGATATGGACCCCAATAATGCTTTGAATATCCATAAACTAGCAGCGGCTTATTATATGGCGGCTCGTAAAGCAAAAGACAATAACATAACAAAAGCTATTAAATACTGCGAAGAAGTCATGAAGATAGATTCGGAATCGCTGGAGATTTATGAACTTCTCGGAGAACTGTTTAAAAAAGCAGGCGAACCCGAAAAAGCCATAGCAATATATGAAAAAGGTGTAAAAGAAAATAAGCATTTAACCCTTCGTCATGAGCTGATAAAACTATACGCAAAGAAGAGAGATTATAAAAATTTACTAAAAACATGTAAAAAAATAGTAAAAGTCGACCCGAGGAACGCTTCCGCGCATTATTACATCTGGCTCAGTTATGAAAAAACGGGAAAACATAAAAAAGCAGGAAAATTTTACGATAAAGCGTTTAACCTTGACCCTGAATTAATTAACAGCCTCCAAAAGCAAAAAACCTCCTTGTAGGCATCGCCTCGTCAAAACGCCTTAAAAACATTGACTATCCGACCTATGGGCAGTATACTTACAATGAATAAGCGGAGAATCAAGCATGTCAAAAAATAAACCAAAATGGGGCAAGCCCAAGCTAATAGTATTAATACGCGGTAAGCAGGAAGAAATGGTCTTGGCAGGGTGCAAGCTTTCCGGCGTTTCAGGCGACCCCGGGACAGGAACTTACTCTACGTGCAGAGCCTTCCAGCTAACGGGAGGCGGCGGGCGTTGGGGCCGAGGTTGGAATTGCCTTGGTTATTGTTACAGCATACAATCCTCGTAATCTCTAACCTTTATTTTCTCTAAAAACATATTCGCAGGGTTTCATAAATACTAAAATATCATTGACTGCATTGTATCTGTATGTTATATTCCATATTGGAATATTAAACCTGCTATTTAACATATCGGAGAATTTAAAAGTGCGAGAAAATAAGCCAAAATGGGGCAAGCCAAAGCTGATTGTATTACTAAGGGGCGGGAAAGAAGAAATATCATTGGCGGCATGTAAATATTCCGGTCAACTCTCAGGGCCTAACTATGGTTACAATGGCTGCTATGTACCCGGGATCTCACGTACATCTGTATGCAGAAGTGTATGTCGCCTTGGCATGATTTCATAATGCTTGATCAAACCATATCAAAACATATTGACTATCCGGGTTATTAACAATAGAATGGACAGGAGAGTGATGCGTATTATGAAATCTGACTTTTAAAAGGAATGAAAGTGTCAAAAAATAAGCCAAAATGGGGCAAACCAAAGCTGATTGTGCTGACAAGAGGCAAGCCTGAAGAGATGGTACTCGCTGCATGTAAAGGGTTTGACCCAGTAGGCCCCGGAGATTCATGGGGCGTTTGCGTATTTGAAGAGATGTATCTGTGCGTAGATTGCTCCAGCTTCGCTCAGAGTTAGTCGCCTATTAACACTTGATTGGCCATTAGACTAACGCGGAGGTATTTTATATATTGTATATATAGCACCCATATGTTATAATTATAATTAAATAGAAACATTTTACCTAACCCCTGAAAAACAGGGATGTTTTTTATCTTGATTATGTTAAACTTTACAAAACATAATATTTCTAAAATAACGTCGACCATAGTTGCTATAGTGTTCCTTATGAACAGTGCGGCATATGGTATCGATCTTTCAGGGAAATCTTCCCTGAGAACACATGCTTTGGGGAACAGCGATGAAGGTGAGATTAGATTAAGAGAGGGCTTGACGGAAACAGAGAAGAGTGCCAACAAAGAGAGCAGAAAAGAATTTTTGATAAAACTTGTTCTTTCCTTAGGCAGTATTGCGATAGCTCCAGCATTACTGCAGGCTATAGCATTAAAACCAACCGAAAAAAGAAAAGTATACACGGAAGTCGCTTTAGATAATGCGATCAGGAGGGTTCTATTTGACTTGAAATACCCTGATTTTACTCATGATGAATTAATAAAAGTTATAATAAAATCTTTGAAGATCATAGACTTTAATGATCTGTATAAAACAGCGATGCGTGCAAAAAATACAGGGGAAAAAGACTGGCAAGAAGATTTTTTGCGAAACATAGTCGACATAATCAGAGAAAAAAGATTCGCGTATTATACTAATGAATTAAACGACGTATTGGAAAAACTCATGACCAGCCTGGCAGGAGAGAATATTTTTGCCATTAAAGGATCTGAGATCAGAGAAGCCGCGGAAATCGTTAAGAGGTGTTCGGGCCTTTCCGCGTATCTTATTATTTGTTTACAGCTGGCAAACTTTGATGCAAAAACCGCCAGTATCCATGGACATGTTTTAGTTTCATTAATAGATAACAATGTTTCTTTTGTGGATCCCAGTTTAGATAAAATCGTGGTTATCGATAAAGAAAAATACTATGCCGATACTTTAAATAATTTTATTACTTTGAAAAAAGAGCACAGAAACAAAACACTGGAAGAAATGATCGCGTTCCAGGAGCAAATTATATACACAGAAGACTGGGATTTAATGAATGACCTGGAAAAATTCTCTCCTTGGGAGATGTACCCCTATGTGCAGATACTTGAGGGATATGGCATAACAAGCATTATATATTCCAACCTCGGATGGTTTTATTACAGAAAAATAGGCGATCTAGAAAAAGCGCTGGAGATGATAGAGAAAGGTATTGATGTCGACAGGCATTACGCTCCAAATTATTTCCTCTTGGCGTGCATTTATGAAGAAAAAGGAGATTATGATAAAGCGATAGAATACGGCAAGAGAGCTAAAGAGATAGATCCGAATTACGCCTCAGCCTATTATGTGCTCGCAACCAGTCATAAGGCAAAAGGTGATTTTGCGGCCGCAATGGAATATTGCAATATAATCATAGATAGATATCCGAATCTTACGCTTATTCTTTATGTTATCGCGGGCATTTATGAGAAAATGCAAAGAGATAATGAAGCAATAGGCGCATATGAGGAAAACTTAAAATGGAACCCGGGCCATATTGATAGTTATCTCGGACTCATAAGAATTTTTGAAAAAGAAAATGACTATGAGAATTTATTAAGAATATGTGACGTGATTATGAGACAAAATCTAAACGATGCCCCTATTTATTATAAATGTGGGCTAATTTATGAGAAAACCGAAAAACATAAAGCTGCGAAAAAAGCGTACAGTAAAGCTTCTAAGATAGACCCTGAAGAACATTTTAAGCACATAAAAATAAGCCCTGTTGAAAAGGAGACAAAAGACCAGGGGAGATTCATATAGCCCAAAACTACAGTTTTCCGCCTTAAGTCATTTCTTGTTTTCTAACCAGGTTAAAAACCAAAAATAGATATTACAAAATAGTAAGGTATAATTGACTTTGTTATATTCATACTGCATATTCCAAAATTGGAATTATTAAAATCCGGTATTTTATATATCAGAGAATATGTTGACTATCAAACTTCTTAGTAATAAAATTAAGGGTATTGACATCATGTAAGTATGCTGTACAGCCACAGGGTTACAGGCATGCTTACAACGGTTGCTGCAAATCTGGGAGTACCTTTATATGCAGAAGATTGTGTAGAAAACACATAAGTTCTTAATCCCACTCACTAATGATACACACCGACTATATAGAAATAAAAAAACTCGACCAGGTGCCGCGCTTACCGATAAAAGGCAACATTGACCTCACCTATCGCTGTAATAACAATTGCAGGCATTGTTGGTTACGCATTCCTGAAAACTCTAAAGAAAAAAATAAAGAACTCACCTTTGAAGAGATAAAAAAAATAGTTAATGAGGCAAAGGTTATGGGCTGTCGCGGCTGGTCTATCTCAGGCGGAGAACCTTTGCTCAGGCCTGAATTTGCGGATATTTTCGATTACATTACAAGCCGCTCAAATTCTTACTCCATAAATACCAACGGCACTTTGATCACACCTAAAATAGCCAGACTTTTAAAGAAAAAAGGCTCCAAAATGATCGCGCTGTACGGCGCTGACGCTAAAATCCACGATCATATTACCCGCACTCCCGGGTCATTTAAAGCCGCTATGAGGGGCATCGCTTATTTAAAAGAAGAGAAAGCGGGCTTCACAGTTCAGATCATACCGATGAAGGATAATTATCATCAATTTAACGACATGGTAAAATTAGCCGAATCCCTGAGTAAACATTACAGAATAGGTGCTCCCTGGCTGTATCTATCCGCTTGCGGAGACAATGAAAAAAACAAAGAGATCTTACGGCAAAGACTTTCACCAAAAGAGGTAGTTGAGCTCGATAAGCCGGACTTATCCTATGAGGATCGTGCAGGAAAATTAAATCCAGATTGCGGCAATGCAAATGAAAACGGTTATTTATTTAGTTCCTGTATAAATTCAAGGCGTGATTTTCACATAGACCCTTACGGAGGAATGACCTTTTGCTGCTTCATCAAAGATCCTGCCTTACGCTACGATTTAAAAAAGGGATGTTTTGAGGAATGTTGGGAAAAGTTTATCCCATCTTTAGCTAGTAAAGTTAAAACAACGGAAGAATACAAGAAGCATTGCGGCTCCTGCGAGCTCAGGAAGAATTGCAGATGGTGTCCTGTTTACTCATACCTTGAACACCGAAAATTTGACTCAAAAATAGATCATCTCTGCGCCGTGAGCAAAGAAAATCTAAAATTTAAAGAGGGTTGGAAAAAAAATCACCGTAGACACTATAAGGTCGCCGGTATTTCAATACAAGTAGATTCTGACCTGCCTATTAACGACAATACGTTCGATCCTAAGTTTAAGGATTTTGAGGTCAAAAACACAGGAGAAGACAGCGTATCGATCCGGCATCATTTTTCATTACCTGATATCAGCAATAAAGACCTGGGTAAAGAGTTATACCGAAAACCACCCTGGGCAATTTATAAAAAAGGTGATTCCTGGATATATCTCGGGATAGCGCCTTCTCAAAACGATAAAAGCCTGCACAGAATAGCTGTTTTTAATTCTGACCATACCAGGGTAAAGATCTATAATGCGGAAGAAGGCAGATTCTTAAAAGGAAATCAGATCTCTTTAACTTTATTTCCCACTGACCAGATACTGCTGGCAAGAATATTAGCTGACAGGGAAGGATGCTATATCCACTCCTGCGGAGTCGATCTTCAGGGCAAAGGTATACTTTTTGTAGGACATTCCGAAGCCGGAAAATCCACAATAGCCAATATACTTAAGGACAAAGCGAAGATACTCTGCGATGACCGCATTATTGTGCGTAACTCTAAAGACGGCTTCAATATCCACGGCACCTGGAGTCACGGAGATGTGCCTGAGATATCAGCGGATTCCGCGCCTTTAAAAGCAATAATGTTCCTGAAGCAATCAAAAGAAAACCGGATCACACCGTTAAAAGATAAAAAAGAAATAAGCAAAAAACTCTTATCCTGTGTTATCAGGCCTTTTGTAACAGTTGACTGGTGGGAGAAGACAATATCGATAGTCGCTAAAATAGCGGAAGACGCGCCCTGTTACACGTTAGAATTTGACAAGAGCGGAAAAATAACCGAAGAGTTAAAAAATATCCGATGAAAAAAGAACCCTATATAACAAGACTGGATATAGAACTCACCGAAAGATGCAACAATAATTGTATTCACTGCTACATAAACCTGCCTGATGACGATCTCTGCGCAAAGAAAAAAGAACTAAGCACAGACAAGATAAAAGAGATACTTAAGGAAGCTGTCTCTTTAGATTGCATGACTATTAGATTCACAGGAGGAGAGCCGCTCTTAAGGGAAGACTTTGAAGAACTATACGTTTTTACCAGAAAACAGGGGTTAAAAGTCCTGATCTTTACAAATGCCACGCTTATAAATAAGCGCCTGGCGGAATTATTCAGCCGCATCCCGCCTTTAGAAAAAATAGAAGTCACTGTATACGGGATCAATAAAAACTCATATGAGGCAGTAACCGGAAAAAAGGGTTCTTTTAAGGCCGCCGAGAAGGGGATAAAACTACTATTGAAAAACAAGATCCCTTTTGTAGTTAAAAGTGCTGTCCTTCCCCCGAATAAAAATGAAACGGATAAATTTGAAAAATGGGCAATGGCCATTCCGGATATGGACAGGCTTCCGTCCAAATCCATGTTCTTTGACTTACGCTGCCGTAGGGACAATGAGATAAAAAACCGCTTCATAAAAAAACTCAGGATAACACCTGAAGAAGGCATAGGTATCCTCACGCGCGAAAAAGACAAGTATATCAAAGAAATGAAAGAGTTTTGCTCAAAATTTACGCGGCCTCCGGGAGACGATCTTTTTTCCTGCGGAGCGGGCTTTAGCGGCTGCGCGGATGCTTACGGATATTTTCTTCCCTGCATCATGTTAAAATGTCCGGACACAGCCTATGATCTTAAAAACGGAACACTTGAAGACGCTATTGTTAATTTTTTCCCTAAAATAAGGGCGATGAGAGCAAAAAACAAGGATTACCTTAAACGCTGTGCCAAATGCTTCCTAAAAAGCCTTTGCGAGCAATGCCCGGCAAAATCCTGGATGGAACACGGGACACTGGATACGCCGGTAGAGTATTTTTGTGAAATCGCGCACGCGCAAGCTAAATTTCTGGGTTTGGTAAAACCACATGAAAAAGCATGGGAAGTAACTGACTGGAAAGAAAGATTAAGGAATTTTAGCCGCAATGTCATTCCCGCGGAAGCGGGAATCCAAACCTGAAAATAAAGGAGGATGTCACATGAAAACAAGGATCAGCCTAAAAAATGTTTATAAACCGTCAGAGGATGTAGTCGCCAGAGATATCCACGGAGAATTCATAATCATCCCTATAACTTCGGGGATAGGGGATTCGGATGAAGCGATATTTTCACTTAACGAATTCGGAAAAGCGATCTGGGGTGAACTGGACGGCAAGAAGAACTTAAAAGAGATAGCAAATCTATTGACTTTAAAATTCGAAGGTTCAGACAAAGAAATAGAAACCGATATCATAGGCTTAGGCGAAGAACTCTTGAAGAAAAAAATAATAGTAAAACTCTAAAATGTATCACGATTTCATAGGTTCTCGACCATGTCCGCCTCTGGCGGACAAGCTCGAACAATATTCTTCGAGCGAAACAAGCTCCAATATTCTTCGAGCGAAACAAGCTCCAATATTCTTCGAGCGAAACAAGCTCCAATATTCTTCGAGCGAGCGAAGCGAGTCGAGAAGACAACTTTACCTTTTAAAATGCATAATACCTTCATAAGATCCCTTGAACTGCCAAAAATGCCCCTCTGGAAAAAGATCAAAAGCAGCAGGAAACTCACTTCTTTTGACCTGGAGATCACTGCCCGCTGCAACAATAACTGTCGGCACTGCTATATAAATTTACCCGAGCAGGACAAAAAAGCAAAAGAAAAAGAGCTTTCCCTGAAAAACATCAAAAAAATAATAGACCAGGCCGCGGAACTGGGCGCCCTATGGTGTCTTATAACAGGAGGAGAGCCGCTTCTGCGAAAAGACTTTTCTGATATCTATGTTTACTTAAAGAAAAAAGGGCTCCTGGTTTCTGTTTTTACCAATGCTTCTTTGATCACACAAGAATATATAGACCTTTTTAAAAAATACCCGCCCAGAGACATAGAGGTAACCGTATACGGCATCACCAGAAAAACTTACGAACAGGTCACGGGAAAGCCCGGTTCATTTGACGCGTTTATGCGAGGACTTGACTTTTTGCTTAAAAACAACATTAAAGTCGGGCTCAAGGCAATGGCTCTGCGCTCTAATGTCCATGAACTTTCCGCTATAGCGAAATTCTGCAAAGAGAGAAGCAGTGGCTATTTCCGTTTTGACCCGTTCCTGCATTTACGTTTTGACGGCGACAAAAGAAAAAACTCAGGGATAATATCCGAAAGGCTATCGCCGAAAGAGATCATTGCCATCGAAATCAATGATACTGATCGGTTCCGCGCCTTAAAAAAAGAATGCGGCAACCTGGTTAAGATCGACTCTGCCCATACTGCATGCGGCCATCTATTTTACTGCGGCGCGGGTAACAAAAGTTTTACTGTAAGTTACGACGGTTTTTTTCGGCTTTGTTCTTCGCTCTGGCATCCTGAATGTGTCTATGACCTTAAAAAAGGGGCTCTTTTGGATGCCTGGCTCGACCTTGTCCCAAAAGTACGCGGCCTGCGATCAAAAAGCCAGGAATTCCTGAAAAAGTGTTATAATTGCAAATTAATAAATCTTTGCATGTGGTGCCCCGCGCACGCGTATCTCGAAACAGGGAAGCTGGATAAGCCGGTCGAATATTTCTGCTCGATCGCGAAAGCCAGGGCGCATTCGGGGTCAGTGATTAAAAATGATTAAAACGATAAGCACAATAGGACTGTTTCTATGGATCTCCTTTTTCGCTCCTATAGCAGGGCAGCAGTATCAAGGCGTATTTCTTATCGTAGTCTGCATTCTATCATCAGCCTTATTCATATCAGATAATAGCGCCCGCGGAGGGGCTTTTAGCAGAAAAGATATACCTTTATGGCTATTCTTACTGGTAATTTTGATAGGGCTTATAGGTGTGAAAAATCCGCCTGTCGCCTACAGTCATCTTTGGCTTTATGTCTTTCCTATACCTTTTTTGTATTTTTTTACTAAAAGCGTGTTTGATTTAAGCCGCGCGGCGCTGATCCTAAGGTGCGTTTGCATTATGGCGGCATCAGTAGCTATCTATGGATTAATGGAGATATTCTCCGGAAAAAACCTCATCTACGCGGGCCTTGGAAATAACCCATACTACTGGCTTTACGCGGGCTCCAGAATGATGTCTTTCCATATTCATCCGGTTGCTCTCGGTACATATCTCGCGGCGATTTTTCCGCTTACTTTTGTGTTATATAAAATAGAGAAGAGGCGGATATTTAAGTCAATATCCGTTTTTTGCGCGACAGTTATCCTCGCGGGAGCCTTATTCACGTTTTCAAGAGGGGTGCTCCTGGCTTTGCTCGCGGAGATGCTGATAATAGTATTCTTTTTAACGAAGAAAAAAAATATCTTTTACCTTTATATAGTATTACTGCCCTTATCACTGATACTGATCAATTCATTATTGCGGCATTTTAACTATCTGGCATGTTACCGCTACAGTTTTACAGACTTGACAAATTGGTATAACTACTCAAGAAAGCTTACGCTTTTTCTCGGGGCAAAAGAAATGCTATTCGACCATCCCTTTTTTGGTGTAGGCCTGGGGCATTACAGGGTCGTGTTTGACAGCTATTTTCCTTTAATAGCTGATATAACTTCTCACGAGAAAAAAGTAGCTGATTGCATGTACGCGACTATCCTCGCGGAAACAGGCATTGTCGGTTTTGCCGCGTTCGCGTTCTTCATTTACTCTATTTTAAAAAATACCTTAAATACCCTTCGAGTAAAGCTAAAAAACATCGACCTGCCTGACCTTAATAGCTTTTTACTGCTGGGATTTTTTGCGGGCTTCGCGGGAATGATGTGCGCGTTCCTGACTTATGACACGCTTTACTGGACAGCGCCGGCTTATCTATTCTGGAGTTTTGCGGGAATTCTTGCTCATCTCGATCAGGAACAAAAAAGGCGCTGCTAAGAATCTCAAACCATAAAGGACAGACGCTCTTCTTGAGGGAAATTTAATAGAATAAAACCTGCTGAATTCTTCCTCGGGCAAAAATATTATAAATCTTATAAAATCCCGCGCGGAATCATACATCAAAAAACGCAGAAATACATAGGCATATTTTTTCATCTTTTCGAAGTTTTGTGGATTTATCTTAGCTACAAAAAGTTTTAACAGATTTGACCTTAACATCCCGGGATAAAACATGTTTAATGTTTCATCTGATGCGCGATACCCAAGATTTACCTTAAGAGAGATAAGGACATAATAAATAAGGGACTTGAGCCTGTTAAGCCCGCTGTACTTTGAAATATACCCCCAGTCTAATTTATTGCCGTGTAATTCCAGTATCTTATAAATATCCTGTATATACCTTAATGAAAAAGGCTCGTTGAATCTGCGCAGGTGGAGCGCCAGCGAAAAAATAGTATCCTCCGGAGAGAGAAGGGTAACGGCGTCCTTACCTGCATTTAAATGCCTTACCTTGTCCCAGAGTTCCGGTAAATGTAAAACATTAGGCCTTGGCACAGATAATGACCAGTGAAGCTCCAGAAAATGCTTGCCGTAAAAAGCAATGTGATGATAGTGATTACGATAATAATCCTCTGAGTAAGAACCTTTCTGGATATTATAACCTGAATTTAAAAGAATATCTTTTGATCTCTCCAGGTCATCTTTTCTGACAAGTATGTCTATGTCACACATAAGCCTTGTTTCCGCGTATGGATCTTCCTCGTACAATAACGCCATACCCTTGATCGGTACCATTGGTATGTCAGCGGCCCTAAACGCGCTATTAATAGCGGAAAACTCGCGCTGCTTTAAAACATTATCCCGTATTATAAAGGCATCGGTATATTTGGGATCCATAATATAAAATTATTTTACCACGCCCCCGCCCAGTATGCTATAATTTATCCAAAGAGTAGTTTTAGTTCTCGACTTCGCTCGAACAATATTGTGAACCCCGAGCAATATCGAGAAGATTCAAACAAAGTCCTGAGCTTGTCGAAGGACAATATTCTTTGAGCGAGGCCAAAGGCCAAGTCGAGAAGCAGGAAACAAAATGCTTAACTTCACAAAACTGCAATGCACTGTGAAGTTAAAGCAGGAGTACTATGTTTAAACTTAACAACTTCTACCGCTACATGATCCGTTTCTGGAAAATAGAGGCCTTGGCGCTGTTCCTGAGCAGCCTTGCAATGGCTATCGGCATGGTAAGCCCTTACCTTACCAAACTGATCATAGATAAGGCATATCAGGGCAGAGACCTAAGGCTATTCATCATCCTGATCAGCGGCATAGGCATTATTTTTATCCTGTCAGGCATGCTAAACGGCCTGAGCAGCTACCTGACTAAATACGTAAAACTACGAGTAAGCCTTGAACTGAACAGGAAGGTATTTAAAAAGTTCCAGAATATGCCTTATAGGTTCTTCCAGGAAAACTCCACAGGAGACAATCTCTATAAAATAAACTATGACATAGAACACGTCGCCCAGTTCATCGCTGACCTTGTCCCGCAGATCATAGTGTCAATACCAAAATCCATCCTGATCCTATCGATAATCCTTTACTTAAACCCAAAAATGTTCATATTCGTCCTGGCGCTGACCCCATTTTTATACATAGGACCCTATTATTTTACGAAAATCCTGAAAAAAGCCTGGAAAACATGGGTATTGAGCGCTCAAGGCATCTTTAAAAAACTACAGGAAACCTTATCGCATATGCATCTGGTAAAAGCCTGCGGCAAAGAAAAACAAGAGACCATGTCATACATGAAAGACGTAATAAAAAGTTCCAGGATACGGCTAAAAAACATAAAGCTGGAAACCACATCCTCATTTTTAAATAACGCCGTCCAAAAAGCCATCATGGGCCTGATCATTTTTTACGGCGGCTATCAGGTAATAAAAGGCAACATGACACTTGGAAGCTTGAGCGCCATCAGCATTTACTTGAGCCAATTATCCGGTATTCAAGGCATGTTCGCCAATTTCATGCAGCAGGCGTCCTTAAGCCTTGTTTCATGCGACAGGCTGAATGCCATCCTTGACCCGCGGATTGACCAAATAGAAAATAGCGACGCTGAAAAAAGAAAATTCCTCACCGGAAAAATAGAATTCAAAAATATGACTTTCGCGCACGAGCCTGACAAAAAAATACTCGATAAGATCGATTTTACAATAGAAAACAATTCATGCATCGCCCTGGCAGGGCCTTCGGGATGCGGCAAAACCACGATCACAAATCTGATCCTAAGGCTATACCAGCCCCTGAGCGGACAGATACTTATCGACGACGCTGACATAAACAACATCTCCGCCGGCTCGCTATACGAGCAGGTCGGCATTGCCCTGCAAGAACCATACTTATGGGACGACACCTTAGGAAATAATATTAAATACGGCAGGGAACACGCGAGCCCTGAAGAAATAAAAGAAGCCGCAGGGATCGCCTGTATAGACGGATTTATCAATGGCCTGCCCAAAGCATACGAAACGATCATCGGCGAAAACGCCTGCAAGATATCAGAAGGGCAGAAACAGCGCATGGCAATAGCCAGGGCTGTCATCAAAAAACCAAAAATACTGATCTTGGACGAAGCGCTTTCCTCGGTAGACAGTGAACTGGAGGAAAAGATAGTCGGTAACATTAAAAAAGCCCTGCCGGACAGCACCATAATAATTATTTCCCATCATCTTTCCACGATAAAGATGATGGATCTCGTATACTTTTTAGGATCTTCCGAAAAAATCGACATCGCCAGCCATGCCGAACTGCTCCAAAAAAACGCTAAATACAGGAACTACCTCGCCTGTAACCCATTGATATAGCATGAATGAAACCGAACTAAATACGATCGTAGTCAATTGTAAACTGGAAACCCTGAAAACCAGACGAAGCGTCACCTTTTCAACGAAAGGCACAAGCATGGCGCCGTTCATAAGGAACGGGGATAGGATAGTCCTCACAGACTGCGACAGAAGCAAATTAAAACCAGGAGATATCATCGCCTTCCGGACAAATAACTCTGATAAAATAATAGCCCACCGCGTTATAAAAAAAGAAAGAGGGGAGAGCGATAATCTATTTATGACCAAAGGCGATTCTCTTCCAATTAATGATAAGCCGTCTCTTACAGAAAACAATATAATAGGCAAAGTTACAGAAATACAAAAGCCGCGCTTTAAAGTCTCGCTAAACTCCTTCCCAGGAAAAGCGCTAAACCTATGTATGCTGGCACTTTCTGTTTCTAGAATAACGCACCTAACCCGTACCGCCTATATCATCATAAGACGTAGATAACTTCACAACAGTGCATTGCAGTTTTGTGAAGTTAAGAAAGATATTGACACGCGTTGCTTAAATATGTTATTATATATGCCACTATAAACTTTTCTAAAGTATTTACTTAAAGATAGGAAAACCATGAAAAACAAACACCTACTAACGATTTTTTTAATAGCTGTCTTTATTCTTTCCGGAGCCGCCACGGCTAATGCCTTACGTGTGCCAATAAATAATGAACGAATAAGCCTTTTGTTAAAAAAAGAGGACAACCGTCCGAACATGGTGCCTAAAGAGGCTGATAAGCTCATTGAAAACTACAAGAAAGCGCAAACTGATGAAGAAAAACTTACAGCATTAGACGCATTCTGGGCATTTAAGAGGCCAAACGGCACAAGCATTGCTTTTCTGGATAAACTGCTAGAAACCGAAAAACCCTCCATTGCGCAAAAAGCGTTTGACGCGCTAGAACAATTTAAGATATACACGGAAGGATTAAGAGCAGCCCGACTCAATATTAACAAAAAGGAGACTTTTGCTTCGCAAGATACGATGCATTTTGACTACTATATGCATATGGCACGTGACAATACAAAAGGCAAGCTAAAAGTGATATCAGGCTTTGAAAAGGGCGTAGCAGAAAAAGAATACGTAGAGATCGATCCCAGAATGCTTGATCTATTAACAAGGGAGATAGAAAACAAATTTAATACCACTCCAACAATAGCGATAAGGGCTTACCGCGCCTTATTGAAATGCGAAGAGAACTATAACCAAAAGTTGACACCTAAAACAAGGGCTTTAGGAAAACTCGCCTATTTACATGACGAAAAAGAAAATTATACCAACAGGCTGTACGCCGCCGAAGAACTAGGAAAAATAGGCGACTGCGGCGATATAAAAGCTTTTGCAAAATACATGAAACGGGAAAAAGACCCAGACATATTAAACGCGCTAAAAAACTCCTTAAGGCAAATTTTTGAAGTAAATAAAGAAACAATGCGGTTCATGATACACCACAAGCAATTCTCCAGATTGGCACACCTGTTATAACCCAATGCTAAATAAATCCATTAAAAACCACAAAGCCAATAACAAAAATTGACAAAAAACCGGTATTCCTGACAAGCGCGCTAAAATATCTCAGACGAACAAACATCTGACAGGGAAACCGACCTAAAAAAACATTGCTATCCCCGCTTTAATACCTTATAATCTACCAAACTGTTAAAAAAATATTCCTCAACCACTATGCCGATAGACTATAAAAAAGAATTAAATCCCGCCCAGCTTGAAGCCGTACGCATGATGGAGGGATCATGTCTTGTTATTGCCGGAGCCGGAAGCGGAAAGACCCGCATACTTGTTTACCGCGTGGCTCACCTGGTGGAAAAAGGCGTAAACCCCGAAGAAATACTGCTTTTGACCTTTACCCGTAAATCCGCCCAGGAAATGCTTTTAAGGGCCTCGCTTATACTGGATGAACGCTGTAAAAATGTTTCCGGAGGCACATTTCACAGCTTCGCGAACATGGTCTTAAGAAAATATGCCCGGCTCGTCGGCATGCCTAATAATTTCACGATAATGGACCAGGCAGATGCCGAAAACGCTGTCAACCTGGTACGTAAAAACTTGGGTTTTGGCGGAGGGGACACGAAGTTCCCCAGAAAAAAAGCCCTTCTTAACATAATATCCAAAAGCGTAAACACCCCGCACGACATATCCCTGGTCATAGAAAGCGAATACCCGCATTTTATGGAATATGGGGACGCGATAAAAAAGATAAAACGTTCTTATATCGACTACAAAAGAGAAAAAGGGCTTTTTGATTACGACGACCTGTTAGTCTATCTAAAAAAACTCCTGTCTTCTAATAAAGAAATACAGGCCAGCCTTTCTAAAAAATATAGGTACATCATGGTGGATGAATACCAGGATACAAACAAGCTCCAGGCTGAAATATTGCATCTACTGCTTTCAGAACATGAAAACATCATGGCTGTCGGCGATGATTCCCAGAGCATCTACGCCTTCAGGGGGGCTAATTTTAAAAACATAATGGATTTTCCAAAGACATTCAAAGGTTCAAAAATAATAACCCTTGAAGAAAATTACCGTTCCATGCAGCCGATACTTGACCTGACTAACAGGGTAATAGATTTTGCCGCTGAAAAATTCAGGAAAAACCTGTTCACAAGGAAAAAAGGCGACAATATGCCGCATTTTATAGAAACAGAGAATGAAAACGGCCAGTCAGAACACATTGTGAAAAAAGTAACGGAGTTGCGCTCTCGCGGAATAAAGCTCGGAGACATAGCAGTGCTTTTTCGCTCAGGCTGGCATTCTAACGATCTTGAGGTAGGCCTGGCCAGGAATAATATACCGTTTATTAAATACGGGGGCAGGAAATTTGTTGAATCATCCCACGTTAAAGACCTTATTTCCCACGTACAGGCGTTTTATAACGTAAACAATGAAATAAGCTGGAACAGGGTTCTTACTCTAATGAGAGGTATAGGTCCTAAAACAGCTAAGAAAATGTTTGAAAGGATAATTGAGGACAAAAACGCCCTGTCTTCGGATGATAAACTGTTTAAAAAGGCGAGAGACGCGGAAAGACTATCAAAAGTGTTCGAGGAAGCCCGCGGTGAAGACAAAACGCCTTCTGATATTATAAAGATGTTCAATGTATATTATGAGCCTATTTTTAAAGAAAGATACGATGACTTCCATAAACGCATCAATGACCTTGGTTCCCTTGAAAAAATAGCCTTAAGATATGAAAAAATAGAGGATTTTTTAACTGACATGGCGTTAGAGCCCCCGGAAGAAACCGCTGTTAAAAAAAATCACGACAATACGGATAAATCAAAGCTGATACTATCCACGATCCATTCCGCCAAAGGGCTTGAGTGGCACACAGTATTTATAATACATGTCGCGGAAGGCTATGTACCGTCCTACCAGTCAATAGGAAACGACGATTCCATAGAGGAGGAAAGAAGGCTCCTTTATGTAGCCATGACAAGGGCAAAAGAAAATCTCTACATGCTAAAGCCCATGATAGACTTTTCCCCAAGAAATTACCTGACCAACAAAAACGGCCCGACATTTACAGAAATAAGCAGGTTTTTAAGGGAAGGCGACATCCTAAAAAACTACATGACCCGCAAGGTTCGACAAGCATAGCTATAAAGCTTTTGTACCGTATTGGAAATCCCTCACCAATCTGTCCCAGAATCATACTACAAAGTGTCCCTGATGTCGTCAAGCATGTCTTTTCTTGACGAAATACACCTTTCCCTATAGCTGCTCCATTTATAATCAGCGATATTGTCCACCATAGGGATTTCAGTCCTCAGGGGGTTGCTTTCAATATAATTAGCGCAATGTATCATGTATTGATCTTTCATTATGGGCTTGCTTATAAACCTGCCTTGCCATAAATGGCCCACAGTCTTATAAGTATTATTAAAATACGCGGAATAACCGCGATTGACCCATTGCATAAATTTTGACATATTCATAGATGTCGCGGCTTCGATCAATAGATGCACGTGATTTGGCATAAGACAGTAGGCATATAGAAGGATTCCATACTTTTTCTTGGCCTTCTTCAGGATCCTTAAGTACCTGACATAGTCTTTACCCCTCTTAAAAACTCTTTGTCTTTGATTCCCCCTTATGATAACATGATAACAGGATTGCTTCATAAAGGTTCTGGCTAATCTTGGCATAACACCACCTCCTAATAGATAGACAGCTTAGGGGGCAGTTTTCTTTCAAATATTTTTTCAAAAGGGACAGATTGGTGAGGGAATTCGCAAACGGTACAAGAAATTATAATCTATAGGAGGGCCTTATGGATAATATCTCGTTAAAAGACATGCTTAAAGAAGCGCTGGCAATGGAAGAGAAGGGCTTTGGTTTTTATAATGATATCGTTGGAAAAGTCGAGAATGATATAACTAAAAAGATGTTCGAATTCCTTGCCAAGAATGAACTCCTCCACATAGAAAGCATAAAAAGTTTTTACACCTCCCTGGCAAAGAACGGCGATCTCCCGGAATTAAACCTGGATGAACTTATGGCTGGCAGAAAAAACGACCTTTCTATTTTCGCGAGGAACATCTCAGAATTAAAAGACAAGATAAAAAAGAGCGATGCCGACAAAGAAGCATGTGAATTTGCCATTGATTTCGAAAACTCCGGATACAGGTACTACAAAAACATGCGCAAGGATGCCAAAGACGAAAAATTAGTCAAACTCCTGGACTTTTTACTCGAAGAAGAAAAAGCGCATTGCGACAGCATTACAAAGCTCCACACTTACATAACAGATTCAGCTAACTGGTACATGTACGAGGAAGAGTCTTTCCCTCAAGGCGGATAACAAAACGCAACCAACATGACAATAACCATAGACAAAGAAACCGCGTTAAAGATAAAGATGGCTTCGCTGGGAATAAAAAACGAAGACCTTGAGGAAAAATTCATACGCTCGAGCGGAAAGGGCGGACAAAATGTCAATAAGTCCTCCACGTGCGTCTACCTGAAACACAAACCCACAGGCATCGAGGTCAAGTGCCAAAAAGAACGCTCTCAGGCACTAAACCGCTTCCTGGCCAGAAGAATATTAGCCAATAAGATCGAATCGCTCATACTAGGCAAAAAAGCGGAAAACCAGAGCAGAATAGAAAAGATAAGGCGCCAAAAACGAAAACGCTCCAGAAGAGCCAAAGAAAAAATGCTAAGATACAAAAAACTACGCTCCGAAAAGAAAAACCTAAGAAAAACCCCCACTTAAAAAGATTTTGTACCGTTTGCGATTTCCCTCACCAATCTGTCCCAGAATTCCTCACCAAGGTGTCCCTAGGGACAGATTAGAGCTCAAAACTGGGACACTTTGATAGGAGATAGCCAAAACGGTACAAAACATTCAAAACATTGACATAGCCACTATATTTGCTATAATATAACAGATTAGTAAAAGCAGGCAAGGCCATGGGAAACATGGCTTTTTTCTGCCTGGATTATGCTTAAGATTAAAAAAGGGTGTACTTTGAAGATTATAACAATAATAACAATTGGCCTCCTCGTATGCAATATGGCCTGGGCAGAATCAGGGAAAAACAAAAGCTCAGACATCAGCACCATAGGGGTAACCCATCTAAGATCTCCCGCGGGAGTAAAAATAATCTATGATCGCATAAGTAAAGCTATGACAGAGTATATAGCTGTCCGAAAAAAAGCGATTAAAAGCAAGGGCTATTTTAGAACCATACAGACATTTGATGACAGAGGAAAAACCAGGCAAGCAAGAGTCTGGACAAAAACCAGGCGTTCAGATTTTATGCTGGTAAGATTTGTTTTGACGATACAAAAGATCGCGCACGGAATAAAAAAGGAACTCTTTACTAATCTGTGATCTTTTTATACCCGCCTTGACTCAACCAGCCCAACGTAGTATCATATACGCATCTAACATAAAAAGGAGGCTCTTATGAGCGTAGCAACCGCGCGGCATATTTTGGTCAAGACAAAGGAAGAAGCCGAAGGCATTAAAAAACAAATCGAAAACGGCGCTGATTTCAGCGAATTAGCCCAAAAACTCTCTAAATGCCCTTCCGGCAGGGACGGAGGAAACCTGGGAAGCTTTGCACCAGGCCAGATGGTAAAGGAATTTGACCAGGTCGTATTCAACGAAGAAGTAAATAAAGTCCATGGCCCCGTCCAAACACAATTCGGATTTCATCTTATTGAAATAACCGGCCGCGACTAATATTGTCTCAGTATAAAACAGGGAAAACATGGAACCTTACAGCCAACCTTTGAAGAAAATTTGCGAACAGGCCATGAAAGCGGGGAAACAGATAGACCTGTCTGATTGTCTTTATGGCGAGA
>JAHIUV010000095.1 GCA_018817035.1 Candidatus Omnitrophota bacterium
CGTATGGCATTTCGGATGAATTTCATCAGAGATTTATCTCGGAACGCCAGTTTAGTTTTTTAGATATGGTTGCTGACGGTATCGGCGGAACAATAGGAGTTTTAATCTATGGCAGTCATCGCCCCGCTTAAAGGCACGCTTTATAATCCGGAAAAAATAAAAGATCTTTCAAAAGTAACAGCGCCTCCCTACGACGTGATTTCTTCGCAGGAGCAGGAAGACCTGTATAATTCAGACCCCCATAATATAATCCACCTCTTATTAGGCAAAGAACTCCCTGAAGACAATGAAAAGGAAAATAAATATACTCGTGCCAGGACGTTTTTGAACGAATGGAGGGAAAAAGGCGTATTAAAACAGGATAAAGAAGCGTGCATATACGCGTATTCCCAGGAATTCGAGGTAGAGGGGCAAGATAAGAAGAGAATAGGTTTTATGGCGCTGTTGAAACTGGAAGATTTTGACACGGAAAAGTCCAGCGTCCATCCTCACGAAAATACACTCACCGCGCCTAAAGTAGACAGGACAAAGCTTATAAGTTCGATAGAGGCAAACCTGGGGCCTGTGTTCGCGATATTCTCTGACGAAGAAAAGACCATAGATAATATACTGGCCCGGGAAATGGCAAAACAGCCCATAATAGACATCATGGATCACCAGGGCATCAGGAATAAGTTTTGGAGGATCTCGGATAAAGACACAGTAGGGGCGGTAGTCAGGCTGATGAAGGACAAAAAACTTTTTATCGCTGACGGGCATCATAGGTATGAGGTCGCGCTCGAGTTCAGTAAGGCCAAAAAAGACCCGAAATACGGGTATATCCTTACTTATTTTACCGATGTATACGGTGACGGGATAGTAGTTCTGCCTACGCATAGGTTACTTGCCGGAGCGGATGACAGTGTATTGTCGGATTTTAAGGATGACCTTAAGAAAACTTTTATCCTTGAGGATATTTCCTCAAAGATAGCGGCCGGGGATTTTTTATCAGAGGCGTCTCCTTCAGAAAAAAGATTCGTGCTCTACATTAAAGGTAAATTTATAGGATTGAGGTTGGATAATAATGATCTCCTTGATGTTACAGTGCTCCATGACCTGGTGATAGAACCGCTTAAAAAAAAGGCCGCGTCGCGCGGAGGAAAAATTTTGATAGATTTTACCAAAGATTTAGACTATGCTATTAAAATGGTCGATGAGGGAAAGTTTTCTGTTTCAGCGATGTTAAATTCGACAAAGATCACTCAGGTCAGGGATATGGCTTTTTCAGGCAAGCGCATGCCGCAAAAATCGACGTATTTCTATCCCAAGGTCTTGACGGGACTGGTAATAAACGTATTTTAGCTAAATCTTGTCATTCCCGCGAAAGCGGGAATCTATATAACACCTGTTTTTTGGATTCCCGCTTTCGCGGGAATGACATATTATGCGGAGGTCATTAAATGGTGTTGTTCGGAAAGCCTAAATATAATAAAGTGATCAAGATCTCTAAGCGTAAAGGCGTACCTGACGGGACGTGGCTTAAATGCAAGGGTTGCGGCGAGATGATATATAAAAAGACCCTTGATGAAAATTTCAAAGTATGTCCTAAGTGCAGTTATCATTTTGTCCTTACCGCTAATGAACGCATAGCCATGTTCCTTGACGAGGGAAGCTTTGAGGAATTTGATAAGGGCATGAGGCCGCGTGACGTGTTGAACTTTAAGGGCCCTAAGAGTTATATTCAAAAGATAGAAGAGGATACTCTTGCCACAGGCATGGAAGAGGCCGCGATAACCGGAAAAGGCCGGGTTAATAACAGGCAGATAGCCCTGGGAGTCACTGATTCGCGTTTTATAATGGGCTCCATGGGTTATGTTGTCGGGGAAAAGATAACCAGGGTCACGGAATACGCCACGGAGAATCGTTTGCCGCTGGTAATAATATCCGGTTCCGGCGGAGGCGCGAGAATGTACGAGGGAATGATCTCGCTTATGCAAATGGCAAAGACCTCGGCGGCCCTTGGCAGGCATAATAAGGCAGGACTTTTATATATTTCCCTATTGACTGATCCTACCATGGC
>JAHIUV010000096.1 GCA_018817035.1 Candidatus Omnitrophota bacterium
ATATTGCAACAAACTCTGCTGACTTTGAAACTTCTCGACTTCGCCCCTGACAATATTGTTCGAGCTTGTCGAGAACATAAAGCTTGGGGCTACGCTCGAAGAATATTGTTTGAAATATTCAAAAGTCAGCAAACTATTTTATAGTATCATTAAATCTTAACTTCACAGTGCATTGCACTGTTGTGAAGTTAAGTCATATGATCAGTTTGGAAAGAGTTAGGGTGCCTTTTAGGAAAGATGGATTGTTGGATGCCGAACGCAGGTTACATTTTTTCAAAATAACAAACACGGGTTCTTCAATGAGTTCGGAGATAAACTTATTGATACATAAAACCTTTCCTTCTATTTGCAGGTCAATGATACATTCTTTACCCATATTGGTATCCACAAGTTTTGGTTTTATATTATCTGTTTTTATATCCAGCATGGCGGCCCTTTTTTCTATGTAACCCATTGTTTCTGACACGCTATTAACGGATGACGCGTAAATATTATAATTCTTTATAATATCGTCCCCTCTTTTTAACAATTTCGCGATTCTTTTAAATTGGACCTTCCTTACAGCCAATTCGGCGGCGGCATTATTCCATGAGGCCAGAAAAGGTTTAACTGTAAAATTATATACGATCGCGAACGCCACGACTACTGATGCCAGGATCAAAATGCGTCTTTCTCTTTTAGATAAACTCATAATAGCAACCGGCATTGGACCTCGAATTCTATGACAGATTCTCCTCTTACGTTAGCGGACGTAACGTGTTTCAATTGTGCGGTATTAAAATATTTCAATCCCTCCAGTTTTTTCACAAATAAAAAAACATCAGACTTGCCTCTCGATATGCCGCTATAGGAAACAGCGCCTTTGCCGTCATAAGTCATGCCTAAAATAGACATATCGCGCGGGATCAAACTGTAAGGATCCTGCAAAATTCCCGCGACAGGACTGCCTCGTCCTATATATTCCTTTGCCGCGGTTATCTTTTTCAAATACTCATCAAGCGTTTGAGCCAGTGGCTGAGTTTTTTCTATTTTCGCGGACAATACATCTATAAGCTCTTTCTTTTCATGTAACCTAAAAGAAATCAACGCGCAAAATAAAACCAGGGCCAGTCCTGACAACAAATACGCCGCCGAGAGTTCCTGTTTCCTGCGTAATCCGCTTTTTAGGCGCTTTGTTTCCTTGGGCAAAAGATCTATTTCCGCCAATGAGTCAAGTCTTGCCAGTCCGCTAATATGTTCATAAAAGACCACTGGCACGGAAAAATGCTCTTTTATACTCGGTTTGGCATCCTCTATATCCACATCAGAAGGATATACTACAATAACATTTTTTGTTTCCACGCTATCCTTATCCTTCTCGTAAAATACGACCGAGCGGTCTATTTCGTCGAAGAAGTTTTCGCTGCTCTTAAACCCCCTGGAAAAAATAACGCGGAGTTTATCTATTATCAACAGTTCAGACTCTTCTTTTCCTATGTAGATGACAAAGTTTAGGCTGTCCTCGGATATAAGTTTATTCCCGGACAGATAGAGATACAATAACTCGGTGTGCAATCTTATGGTTTCTATTTTCTCTTCACGGCGCTCGGCCTCGTGGATCCTTCGCTTGAGCGATTCCTTGTCGGCGGCAGCCAGCATTAACGACGAAAAACCCTGCCTAAAAGAACCCAGATTCCTGGAGCTGACAATCAGGTCCTCTTTGGAAAGAGGTATTGCTTTTACTGCCTGAAATTCAGCCATGCACATTATCTCAGAAACATCCTGAGAAGGCACATCCACGAATTTAAGAAAGACTGAACTTCTGGGAACGACTAAAACTTTTTTTGTCCTGCCCAAATCAATATTCCTTCCAATGACGGATATTTCCGGTAGACCTGTCAATGACAGCCTCTATCTTTTTAAGCGGTTCCCTGTCTCCTGACAACACAGATTCAGCCCAAACGCGAAATACGCCGGAAACAACACTAAAAGAAGAAGTATCCACTCCGTCAAAATTATTGGTAATATCGGCTGTGTCTCTAAAAATACCGTCGTCAGCCGTTCCTTCTCTCTCGTCAGGACCGATCCTATAGTCGGATATATTCCGCGCCGGAAGATCGTCCCCTAAAATAGCGGCGAGCACTTTTTCTCCGGCTGTGTTTATATTGACTTTATGATCATTCCCCCTATAGATAGTCACGGAGCTTTTAATATTCGAAAAGGCTTCGCGCGTCATACCTTCTACCAAAAAAATTTCCTCCATAAACTCAAATCCCTTATCACCTTTCATTTCCCTGTATTTAACGACCGCCTCGGACAGGTCCGGATCCAACCCAAGAGCGGAAATTTCTTCTTTTTTTAAACTTTCGGCATTCAGATTTAAAAGCGCCATCTCATCGGAAGCCCCGTAAAATACCATATCGTCTCTTAGCGTCAATTTCTTAGGGTCGCCCGCGCCCCTGTGCCAATCCTCATTTAAAGCATCATATTTATTAGTATCCACGCTGAGCTCGGCAAGCATTTTAAAAATACCGGCTTTAGCGAGATACAACGCTTTTATGCTCTGAGATTCACGTTTCGCGAGCCTCATGTCTGTCGCGGCGCGGCGCGAAAGAGCTATACTGATTATTGACAATATTATCAAAACCCATAAAGTAAATATCAGTATACTGCCTCTATTTTTCATTTAAGCGTCCCCTGTTTAAGAAAAATCACTTTGTTATATACCTCACTGCCGGTATCAGGTTTTAAAGAGATCCTTACTCCTTCGGGAAAATGATCCTCGTCCCAGGATCCCTGCCATGTGGATACTTCGTAAAGATCATCCGGCCTACGCAGATACTCAAACGTTATATCTTTTGCCGAGGACAATAAAACCTTTGGTTCTTCGCCGAGATCACGCAAGTCATCCGTATATTCTGAAAAAATAATTTTTCTTTTTGTAAGATATTCCATGCCTGAGGATTCATCTTTATCTACCCTATAAGCGATGACCCGCAGCTTTTCTATGTCACTGCCGGAGTCGTAAAGGCTCAAGGGGAAAGACATTTCTTTGGGCTCTCCCTTGAACGGCGCCTTTGAAAAGAAAAATGAACTTTTAAGATCTTTTTCCAATTTTAAAAAGGCTAGCCTGATATCCCGGACAGGCCTTTCTTCCGGGTTTTTATGCCACATCCTTATGCCTGTGTAACAGGCACCGTAAACCGCGACAATGACCACTGAGAATATGGTAATGCTTATTATGATCTCAATAAACGTAAAACCGTTTCTTTTCATAAATACGTGATCACGGATATTTCTTGTTCTCTGTTGGACTGCTTCCATAAAACTCTCAGGCGAACCTCCCGAAAAGCGTTTTCTTCTGATCCTAAGACCTTCAGCCTCCATGAAAATCCATTATTAGGCGCATCGAAGTCTCCGGCCGATAAACCCTCGCCTACATCAGTATTAGATAACTCGAAGAGTTTTTCCTCTAAAAGCAGGCTTGCCCGAAAACTATCCCCTGAAAGGTGAATCACCCTGGCTGAAATTACAAAAGAATTCAATATGATCACCAGCGCCACGGAAAGGATCGCGGCGCTCACCATTGCTTCCAAGAGCAGAAAACCTTTATTGTTTTTCTTCCCAATTTGTAATGTCATCTTCTCCGCCGTCTGTCTTGTCAGGGCCGTAAGAATAAAGATCGTAGTCCATGCCATGCCTACCGGGTAAACGATACGCGTATGCGTTTCCCCAGGGATCCCTTGGCGTCTTTTTAAGGTAAGGGCCTTTCCAACTAGCGGCTGAATCAAGTTTTACTATCAACCCCGCCAGATCATCGGGATAACTGCCGTTATCAAGCTCATATAGATCAAGCGCTACTGAGATATTCGCTTCGATATCAGCCTTAGCAGCCGCTATACGGGCCTCTTCCGACCTGCCGACAAGCCTCGGCGCGACCATAGACACAAGCACCCCTATAATGATCACAACCAGCATGAGCTCGATCAGCGTAAAACCTCTTTTATCGATCATGAATCCTCCTCTGTCTCGCGGCTTAACTTCACATTCATGCAATGTATGAATGTGAAGTTAAGCCGCGGTTAATGATATTTGAAATATCGGTAGAAGCATTGCCATTACTATGAAACCTACTATCACGCCAATGATCAATATTATCGCGGGTTCCATAAGCGACGACAGCGTCTTTACCATTAGGTCGACTTCATTCTCGTAGTTCTTCGCGACCTTTGACAATGTCCTGTCCAATATCCCTGCTTCATCGCCTATTGCCGCCATATTAGCCATGAAGCGCGGGAAAAAAGGGTCTTTTTTTATTGACGCTGATAAGGAAGAACCGGCTTTTATTTCATCATGCATAAGAAGGACCTTTGTTTTTATGAGCTCATTATCTATTACCCCGGCTGTGAGTTTCAATGCGCTAAGCACGGGAATCCCGTTTTTCAGGAGAGAAGAAAGCGTCCCCGAAAACCTGAAAAATTCAGAACTCTTTATGAGTCTTCCCAAAACAGGTAGTTTTAATTTGATTTTATCTATTGCTATTTTTACCACAGGACTGGAGGCTGATCTTTTATAGAAAAATACGGCTAGGATCACTAAGCCCGCCAAAAGACTCCAGAAATCCCTTAGAAAATCACTGGAACCTATAAGCGCTCTGGTCGCGAAAGGAAGCGTCTCCCCCATATCTACGAGCATACCTGTAATCTTTGGCACGACGAATACCATCATAATAATTACGGTGGCAATGCCTACTACTGCCA
>JAHIUV010000097.1 GCA_018817035.1 Candidatus Omnitrophota bacterium
AGAATAGTCAATTTTGATGAAATGTATAAATGGGGAACAATCTCTAAAGAGGACTTAAAGCTTATTAAAGTGTTCGATGACGTAGACGAAGCGTTTAGTTACCTAAAAAAACAATTAACCAAACATTTTATAGATAAAAATCACGATAAAGAACCTTTCTAATATCCCTTAAATTCAGAAATACATTTATCCTATAATCCCGACTATTAGACAAGGAAAGGAAGGCGACCTGCGCCAGCCAGTTAAAGGACGCGGCTCCGGGGCAGTTAAAGAAATTCTTGGAGTGAAGAAGTAATAAAAAAGTTGGCAGGCATTACCATAGTGATATAAAAATGAAAAAAGGTTAATATGCGCAGACTCTTGCAATCATTCCCATTAATGTTTACTAGGATTTTAATACCAATATTAATATTCTCAGTTTTTATGGCTGCCTATTTAAAATATTTCGAGAGGAAGGGCATATATTATCCCACAAAAGAAATTGAATTAACTCCTATAGATGTTGGCCTTAAATATGACGATGTTTTCTTTGACACCGATGATAATCTTAAGCTAAATGGTTGGTTTATTCCGGCAGAAGATCCGAGAGGCACATTGCTATTCTGCCATGGAAATGCGGGAAATATAAGCCACCGTATCGAAATCATAAGAGTCTTCAATAAACTTGACCTGAATGTTTTTATTTTCGATTACCGTGGTTATGGAAGAAGCGATGGCAGTCCAACTGAAGAGGGGCTCTATCGAGATGCGCAGGCAGCTTATAAGTACTTACTTAGCAGAAAAAATATTGATAAAGATGCAATTGTGATTTATGGAAAATCCATAGGAGCAAATGTTGCTATCGACCTGAGTTCTAAAGTTAAAGCAGCTGCCCTTATATCTGAAAGCGGGTTTAGCTCTGCTTATGATATGGGAAGGGAATTATTTCCATATTTGCCGGTAAAATGGATGATTACAATTAAATATGATGCTTTAACAAAGATAAAAAATATCCCTGCTCCTAAGTTAATTATTCATAGTCAAGATGATGAGATTGTGCCATTTAAGTTAGGTAAGAAGTTATTTGAAGCCGCATCCCCGCCAAAGGAGTTTTATCAAATGCAAGGTGGGCACAATGAGGCTATTTTTATGGCAAGGGAAGAATATAGTGTCAAAATAGATAATTTTCTTGGTAGATATCTTAGCGCCATAGGGTCAAATCTTTATCGTTGACAAAATTAGAGCTAATAAAAAACTTACAGATTGCACAGTGTAAGGGGTAAGGTCACAGATACGGAAGAGGATTTTCTTCTTGCAAATGTGAGCAGTGTTTGATAAGATAAACTGCATTTAATAGGAATGGGTGATACGGGCCCTGCTTAAAAACAGGGTCTTTTTTTATCTATCCGTAGCAAAGGATTTTAAAATATGATCTCATCTAATGGAATATCATTACGCTATGGCTCGCGTAAACTTTTTTCCAATGTAAATATAGTTTTTTCTCCGGGGAATTGTTATGGGCTGATAGGGGCTAATGGTTCAGGGAAATCCACATTTTTAAAGATCCTTTCCGGAGAAGTCGACTCTACCGCGGGAGAGGTTGTAGTGTCTCCCGACAAACGTATCGCGGTCTTAAAGCAGGATCAGTTTGCTTTTGATGAGTATACGGCTTTGACCACTGTTATCATGGGCCATAAAAAGCTCTATGATATTATGCTGGAAAAAGACAAGTTCTATGTTAAAAAGAACTTTTCTGATAAAGATGGAATGCATCTCTCTGAGCTTGAGGCAGAGTTTGCTAAGCTGGATGGATGGAACGCTGAATCTGGCGCGGCTAAATTATTAAGTGATCTGGGTATTTCAGAAGAATTCCATGGCCTTGAGATGAAGCAGTTAGAAGAAGGGCAGAAGGTGCGCATTCTTTTGGCGCAGGCATTGTTCGGTAACCCCGATATTTTATTGCTCGACGAGCCGACTAACCACCTGGATATTGAAAATTGCAGATGGCTGGAAGAATTTTTATGTAATTTTGAAAATATCGCTATCGTGGTTTCTCATGACCGCCATTTTCTGGACAAGGTTTGCACGCATATCGCGGATATTGATTACGGCAATATCCAACTGTATCCGGGTAATTTTAGTTTTTGGCTGGAATCCAGTCAATTGATCTTAAGACAGCGTATCGAAACCAATAAAAAGGTAGAAAAAAGAAGAGAAGAGTTAAAGGAGTTTATTGCCCGTTTTAGCGCCAATGCCTCTAAGGCCAGGCAGGCAACCAGCCGCAAGAAGGCATTGGAGAAGCTTACCCTTGAGGATATCAAGCCTTCTTCAAGGAAAAGCCCGTATATAAATTTTGAACAGGCGCGTGAGGCCGGAAACAATATCCTGAATACCGATCATTTATCTAAGTCACTTGATGGACAGGTTTTGTTCAAGAATTTTACTATCACTGTTGAGAGAGGCGATAAAATAGCTTTTGTCGGGCCTAATAATATTGCTAAGACGACCCTATTTCAGGTACTGACCGGAGAGATACAGCCTGATGGTGGTAATTTTAAATGGGGCGCTTCAATAAGCCAGGCTTATTATCCTAAGGATAACTCTAAATATTTCGATGTAGACCTTAATCTTATTGATTGGCTTCGCCAGTATTCGGATAATACTGACGAGATTTTTGTACGGGGATATTTAGGACGTATGCTTTTTTCCGGAGATGAATCTTTTAAGCAGGTCAGGGTTTTATCCGGCGGCGAACGGGTCAGGTGTATGCTATCTCGCATGATGCTTGCCCAGCCTAATATGCTGATCCTGGACCATCCTACAAATCATTTAGACTTAGAATCGATCGAGGCCTTGAATAAGGGCTTGGAGAGGTTTAGCGGGACTATTTTATTTGCTTCACATGACCATCAGCTGATCCAAACCGTGGCTAACCGCATCATTGAGATCACGCCCAAGGGTTTTATAGACCGCACCAATATAACACTTGACGAATATTTATCTGATGAAAATATTAAAAAGCAGCTTCATCGATTATATTCTTAAAATCCTATCATTTCCGCGACGGACGTCTCGTAACCTTTTATATCTTAAAGAGTTACAAAAGCTATTTCTAATGCGCTAGATATTGTAAAATAGTTTGCTGACTTTTATTTGACAAAGATTTTATTACGGTTCTCGACTCCCCGCCTGAGGCGGGTCGCTCGAACAATATTTAACCCCAAGCAAAGTCCTGAGCCTGTCGAAGGACAATATTCTTCGAGCTTGCCCCGAACCAAAATCGAAGATTTGGTACGGGGCTTGTCGAGAAGACATAAAGTCAGCAAAGTTCTTGACACTATGATGCGCCAATTATACTTGATATTTGGTATTCTGTTCTATATAATAAGTTTGTTTGTTAATCTGATGAAGTAGACGCGCGGGTGGTGGAATTGGCAGACACGCAAGGTTGAGGGCCTTGTGACCGCAAGGTTATGCGAGTTCAAATCTCGCCCCGCGCACCAAGCATAGATTGTCATTCCCGCTTTCGCAGGAATGACAAAATAATATTCTGATTATTTTTAACCGGAGTTGCGGCGTTCGGTTACGTAGGTACTTCCTTTGAGACTTTTGGCGTATTCTTTTAATTCCGCTCCTATTTCACCTATCTCCGCTACATGATGTATTTCTTTTTTTTTGTTGCTTACCACGGCTATTGAGACAGAGATAAATGCCATTTTTCTCTTTTTTCCCTGCCTGTCTTTAGCTATTATATAGCCTTTTTTTCTGTCATCCTCACTATATAGCTCAGGCACCATAGCGTCGAATTTTTCTATGATATTTTTACACTGGACGTCGACTTTGTCAGGAGTCGTTATTACCACAAAGTCATCGCCGCCTATATGCCCGATAAAATCCTGCGGCGTGCCTTTTACGCGTACTGTTTCTATGAGTATCCTTGCGGTATTTTTTATGACCTCATCACCTTTTTTAAAACCGTACTTGTCGTTAAAGGCTTTAAATTTATCAAGATCGATATAACAGACCGCGAAGGGCTTGTTTTTATCTATACGGCTTTGTGTTTCATTCAGAATTGAAACATTGCCCGGAAGCCTTGTCAATGGATTCGCGTCCAGGTCCCTGACGCTCCTGCGAAGTGCCATCTTGACCCGCGCTACCAGTTCCTGCGGTTCAAAAGGTTTTACCATATAATCGTCAGCTCCGGCGTTTATGCCGTGGACTTTATCAGTGATCTCGCCTTTTCCTGTAAGCATTATGATAGGCATGTGCTGGATAAGGATGTCTTTTTTTAAATTACTGCAGAGCTCATCCCCGCACATCTTAGGCATCTTAAAATCCGTTATCAACAGGTCAGGGGTTATTTTCTTAATGATATCCAGGGCTTCTTTGCCGTTATTGGCCTCTGCCACTTCATAGCCTTCAGCCTCGAGGGTTATTTTTAATACATCCAGGATATCAGGGTCATCATCAACTATTAAAATTTTTTCTCGTAACATTTTTTCTCCTTATATCAATAGCTCGGTATGGTAAATCTGAATTGCGTGCCTTTGTCCAGTTCACTTTCTACCCATATCCTGCCCTTGTGGGCTTCTATGATCTTTTTAACCAGGGATAGCCCGAGTCCTGTTCCTTTTACTTTTTGATCCAGCGCGTTATCCGATCTGAAGAATTCTTCAAATACTTGCCCTACATCATTTTTTGGTATACCTATCCCGGTATCTTCAACGCTAAATTCCACGTAATCTTTATTAGCCTTACAGGAGATGGTTATTTTGCCTTTTTCCGGCGTAAACTTTACGGCATTTCCGACGAGATTTATAAAAACTCTTTCCAGCTGGTTCGCGTCAGCTTTTATTTTTTCGGGGCTTGTTTTTATGTCGATTTTTATAGTTATGTTTTTCTCTTTGATCTGCGGGGCTATAAGATCCACTACGGAATCCAGCATTTCTTTTATGGATATTTCTTTTATGTTCATTTGCACTTTTCCGGATTCTATCCTTGATATATCCAGAAGATTATTTACAAGCCTTACGAGACTGTTTGAATGCTTATCTATCTTTTGGAGCCTTTCTTTTTGCGCGGGCAATACGTCGCCTAATTTTCCTGCCATAAGTATAGACGCGTATCCTTTTATTGACGTAAGCGGTGTCCTGAGTTCGTGCGAAACAGCTGATACAAAATCAGATTTTACTTTATTGAGCCTTGTCAGTTTTTCATTAAGCCTTGCCAATTCCATGGTTCTTTCTTTTACCCGTCTTTCGAGGTCTTGATGAGAATTATAAAGTTCTGTGTAAAGCCCTGTATTTTCAATAGCTGTCCCTATTTGGCTGGCCAGCACGGAAAGCAGTTCCGCGTCGCCTTCAGTTACTTTACTATAAGCAGAGGCATTGCCCATAAGAATGAATCCTATGGATTCGTCCTTAGCTACTATAGGTACTGTGAGGAAAGAGTCGCTTTTAAAAATTTCTGAAAAAACCTCCTCGTGTTCTATCTTTTTAAGATCCCTGTTTACCAATAAGAATTTACCCTTTTTTAAAAGCGACAATGCCAATGACCCCCTGTTAAGGGTCTTCTCTATGGTTTTGGTCTCATCCTGAGAATAACCCATAGATGTTTTCGTGATGATAGCCCCTGTTTTATTATCCTTGATCATTATAAGGGCTTTTGTGAAACCTAACTTTGATACAAGGGGCGGTTTTAAAAGGCCGAACAGGTCATCCACGTTAAAAGTGGAGTTTATTTTTTCCCCTAATTGATGGAGTGTATACAACCCTGTTATTTTTTTATCCAATTCTTCCTGAACCTTGTTAAGCGCAAGGTCTGTTTTTATGATCATGCGCGCTTGCTCATCAAGCTGATTTATTGTGTCCTGCAGGTTTCTACTTTTTTCTTCCAGATTAGCGCGTTTGTTTTTCTCAAATATATATAATAAGAAAGCGGACCCGGTTAAAAAAGTCAGTATTATCGTAGTATACGCGGTCATTTTTTTATCTCTCTCGACTTACTCGGAAAAAACGGCTATGGAGAATGCCTGGTTTTGAAAGTTGGACCATCCTTTGCGGCCGGATGTGTCAGATGATGTATATTCTCCATAGGTATAAAAGCCCATTATTGGTATATTCCCGGGGAATATTTCCTTGATTATCTCTACTTCTCTCCGGCAGTCTTTCCTTAAAAGATTATACCTCGCTACGTCATTAAATACAGCTATAAACTTTATATTATTTTGCCGGATGCCGCTTACTGCCTTCAGGCATGCGCTTCTTGTCGCTCCAAGAGCCAGGGTTTTATCTCCTATCATAAGGTTTACGTCTGTTCCTTCCGGGATCTCAGAGCTCATAAAAAGGCCTCCGTCATCTTCTATTCTCAGGGGTATGCGTATTAGGTAATCTCCGTCGCCTTTGATTTTTATTCCAAGAGGATAACTTATGCCTAATTTGCCAATACCCATATGGTTTAATTCCTGCAGAGTTTTTCCAAGATAGTCCTCATAGATCTCAACGGCAATTTTTTTATCGATCTCTTTTATGATATTAGACCTGGCCTTTGTTATTTTATGCGGTTTGCCGATAGGCTGCCAACCGTGCTCATTTCCGATGCCTATATTGATATTTCCGCTGATAAGGACGCCTACCACGGAGTCCGTATAAATATTATTATTTAGATATTGGTAAGTTTTTTGAAAACATAGCTCATCAGCCGCGAATCCGCCTATTATGGGAAAGCTGGTTCCCAGGATCTCCTGGGCGCCGCGCAGTATATTTGCCCCGTTGCCCGATAAACTATCGGAAAACATCATATATGCTTTGGTCGTTTTGTCTTTTAGGGAATTGACAAATGCGTTGTTAGCGGCTTTATGGCCTGCCAGGCGCGCATTCTTGCTGATATCATTACCTATTCCAAGAGATATGCTTACCGAATCCGAATAGATAAGAAATACGGAAACAGATCCCCTGATCAGCCCTTCCGAGGTAATGCTGCCTGCCGAGCTACATCCCGCGAGCGGAGCGTTTTTTATTACGGAGCGTATGCCTCTTATGGCCTGTTTTTGGTCGAATATGGTGGATATAAAAACAATGGCGATGTTTGGTTCCCGCCTGCCGAGCTGGTAGTATGCGTTTTGCGCGGATTCTCTTCCGGCTGCGAATGAATCAAGCTTAGCGCTTACTCCGCAACTAGCTATCGTAGTCATAGTTCAAATGATACCCAATAAGGCCCTAAGTGTCAATGTTTTTTAGGTAAAAATAAGGCTGAAAATACTTGACTTTTTTAATATATCCAGTAAACTATAAACACCATTATTTTTTGATAGCTACACAGAGAAGAAATATTTTAGCGGGGTCAGGGTAGGTCCTTGGATGGCATTGATACAGAAAAAAAATAACAGAATGTAATCAGGGGCCTCATCGTCTAGCCTGGCCTAGGACAGGTGGTTCTCAGCCATCAGACACCGGTTCAAATCCGGTTGGGGCTACCAAAAATACAAAGGTGTATTTAATAAATAGTTAATAGTCAGTTAGCGAAAGGAGGCTTAGATGTTAAGCGGACCGAAGTTTTTGGAAGTAAGCTCCAGGATATTCAAAGTTTTGGCTTGGGTGTCAGTAGCTGTAGGTATTATTTCCGCTCTTGTTATATTTATAGGAGGCGGCACGCCAGATGCTCCGAGATCAACAGGTTTTGTTGGTTTGTTGCTAGGAGTCGTTTATTTCTTTCTATTTACTGTTGCTTCTGAGGTAATAGCGCTGCTTTTGGACATGCGCAGTAAACTTGACAAAGGTTCAAACGCCTAAAATTCACTTAACTTCACAAAACTGCAATGCACTGTTGTGAAGTTAAGGTTAATTCTGATCTTTGGAAACGTTTTCTTGTTGCTTGTCAATAGCGTGTTAAAGTCATACTTTTTAATATATTTTAAAAAGTTACTATTGACATAGCCTATATTATAATATATACTATAGATAGGAAGGAAAAATTAGATTTTTAGATGACAATTAAGTAAATTTTAAAAGTATTTGAAAGCAGTTTAAAACCTCTCCGATAATAGCAAACCATGAGTAATCGTGGGACGCAAAACTAAGGACCCCGAAGGTTCGGGGTAGCCGAGTTGCCGAAAAATGAGGTTAATCAGCAACTCGGCTATTTTTTTGAATAAAAGGGGGCACGGCCGATGTTAGACTGGCAGAATAAAAAATGGATAAAAGTGATCGCCGTAACAGTGGTGGTTACTTTTTTGGTGTATGATGTAGCCTGGGCAATGGATTTTTCGCCCATGGCCATTTCTAGCGCTCCATCCGCGTCATCCCAGGGATTGATCCCCAGAATCAGCGATTTTGTTTCCAAAAATATTCTTAAGAGAACTCAAATCCAGGATAAATCAGAAACCACAGAAATTCTTTTCAGGACCCAGCTTGTCCCCCACAAGAGATATGGGGAGAGTTCCGGATTCCTTCGCAAAGAGGCTACTGAGAACGCGATTAAGCGCCAGATGGATTTTATCAGACGCCATCAGCGCATAGAGACTGAACGTATAAACAGGGACTTTACTATATATAAGATAAATAGGGGCTTATATATGGATAATGTGGAAAAGGCTCAGGAAGCCCAGAATATAACACAGCAGGTTATGAAAGCCAGAGGCGATACGTTTGAATCCGCCGCGGCGCTTAGTGAATTTAACTATACGATCAATAAAGATGGTTCAAAAATATATTACAAAGACGGCCTTCCTTCCAGGATCCTTAACGAGCCTGTCTATGATTCCATAGGTCAATTTTCAGTAAAAAATACTTATAATATGGCCTATAGCGGCAGGAGATTGCTGCTATCTTATGATTCTGACATAACGGATTCCCTGGGCAGCGTGACAAAAATACAGTGGCGTAACGGTACTTATTCAGATGATTCTGTGTGGTATGCCAGCGATGATTCGGCGTACGGTAAGTATCTTACCGGTTACACGGAATATATAACAGATTCATATGGCACTATGATAGTGCGCGAATGGTCAGCGACCCGCGATTCATACAGCGGCAAAAAAGTTACATCATACACTGAGATCATTAAAGACGCTACCGGCGCGATCGTTTCGACGAGCGACTGGTATAACGGGACTTATGACGGAGACAACCTGGTAGGTTATAACCAGACCTCAACAGATGCCTATGGTAACGTAACGCTTACCACATGGAGCGGTAAATTTGAGAACGGCAGGATGATAGAATCATCTTCCATTGACGAGCAGATAAATGCCGATAACACTACTTCGGTCAGCAAAAACAAAGTTACTTATAGTTATGATCCCGCGAATGAACTTACAGGCGCTTCCGGTTCTACGGATATAACAGGCGAAGCAAAAGACGCTAATGGATTAACGATATACACTTATTCCGGAAAAACGAGCCAGCATTATGAGATCTTGAACGGTCAATTAAAGCCTGTTTATACAGAGACCGAGATGGATCAGGTAAACGCGGATACTTCCACTTCCCGCACTACCACACGTTTTGATTATATTTACAATGACCGGAATGTAATAGTCGATGCCAGTGAATTCAGTAAGACCACAGGAACAGACATATTTGGTTTAGAATATACCAGCACTACTATAAGCGAATATGACGTAATAGCCAGCCAGCCCAGAAGGACTTCTTCCGATACAGAGACTACCAGCGAGAATATTTTCGGCGATACCAGCAAGACTGTTTCGCATATTGAGTATATTTATGACGAGATGGGTAATTTCAGCGAAGAAGGCGCTACGGGTTATACTGATACGACAGGTGTAAACCTATTTGGGGAAGCATATTCCACGCACACGATCAATGTATATGAAATTATAAACGGCCAACCCAAACTGATAACTTCCGAAACAACGCCGAACGCGCCTAATCCCACTGAGGACCTGGGTACTATGCTCTCGAGAGTCGAAGATATGCTTTTTGGAATAGCTGAATCCGAGGGTCCGGAAAAAGAAGAAAAAATACAAGAGGCCGCTGAGGAGCTTGGCATAGAGCGTGAGTCAATAATTGATATTACCATGGACATGGTTTATTCAATTATTGCGTGGCTGGGCAAAGCCTCTACCAATGTAATAAACTGCGCGGTAACCGCTCTTAAGAATATATTCCAGGGCCGTAGCGTAGAAGTGGAAGATACTGAAATAGCAAGGCAAGCTATCCTGATAGATGTCCTTACAGGTGTGATTACCCCTGAGAACGCAAAAGGAGAACTCGAACTTTCATTCTATTCAATGGTGAAGACAGCCGAAAATAATGGCGTGGTTCTTAACGCCGTGAATATAACCGAAGACCAATTGAAAAATATAATCACTCCTGCCATTGCCCATGTGGGCGGGGATCACTATGTGGTGGTTACTGGGGTCAGTAATGCCCAGGTAACATACATGGACAGCGGAGAAGAAATTGTAAAAGATATAGATGAATTTATGTACATGTTTGACGGCAATATCTTGATCACTGACGTGCCTGTCGGGGCAAGTGTTATTGATTTTGCGGCAATGAAAGAAATAAAAGGCGCGGATGAAGCAGACGCGACGACTCCTCCAGCTAGTCATTTATCTTCTTCCCCCTCTTTTGGAACAGAAAAAGGAACATGGAGTCCTAGTGATGATGGCTTATGGAAGTGGGAGAAAAGCGATGCTTGGCAGGATGGTGACGAAGTATGGAGCGATAGTTCCCATTATGATGATGGTAATTGGATAACTGCTTATACTAAGAGTGCCGGAAGCTATGATAATGGGGATTATGTTTCTTCCACATATGATGGCACAGGCAGTAATACGAATAATTCTTATTTCACAAAAGAAGATTGGGGCGATGGTGGTGTTCATATTGCCATGTATGATGATGAAAATGGAGGGTTTGAGCTTTTCAGGAACAAGAAAACAGCGTTTGATAAAAAGGAGATAGAGTATCATACATGGACTGGTAATAGAGATGATCCTACCAGTTATAGCCTTACGGTTATAACTGGAATAAACATCTATATCAGTAATTTCAGCGAAGTCGGAGTTTCTTATATAGATGCTGTGAATAACAAAGATATAGGCGTAGAGTACGCGACATATTACAGTAAATCCCAGGGTAAGGTTGATCCTAAAGATCCTGATTCCGCGCTTGACGGAAAATGGAGTGTTACCTACGCGACAATAGATAGGGAAGCCGGAGATATTTATAAAATAGACGGTTTAAGCTGGAATAATGAGGGAGCTATAACTACCGCGGTTTCTTTAGAAAGGGTAATAGGCGGTGATGTAATAATTAAAGAAGGAAAAGAACAGCGAAGTTTTTATGCTATAAGAAATGATTTCAGCTATTGTGATGCCGAAGGAAATCCTATAGATCCTTTTATAGACGGTTCTGTTGTTAACGGTAATAGTGGTCCTATAAGCGGCTGGACAACTACAGGTACGCTTCCCGCAGGTTATGACTTTAAAATAAATTATAATTATGATGAATATGGTCTTGGTTTAGTTGAAAATCTTACAATAAATATAGCCGGGAGCGAAGTTAGTCTGGATCTATTGGCATTTGATTCTTCAAGCGGAGAGCTGAAGGTTGTCCGTGAAGATGCGGAAGGGACTATAACAAAATATGTTACGTTTACTAATCCTTATGACACATCCGAAAAAGTAACCTCTAAGGTTACCTTTAATATATCAGTAGATAAAGATGGTTATGTGGAAATACGCGCAACCTATGATTCTTATGAATGGACAAAGGAAGAATATGTAAAGACAATAGAAGGCGGCGCGGTAGAAGGTAAGTTGGATGATGCTAAAGAACGATGGATAGTCGGAGATACTAATGGAGATGGTTATATATCAGGATACGGAGAAGGTTATTGGGATGAAGAGAACAGCGTATGGGTATCTCAGGACATGGATGGAGATGAAGTTATTTCGCAGACAGAAGGTTATTATGATACCGAGACAGCAACATGGGTAGAAACATCTCTTGGGCTTGATCCTGAAAATGAGATAAAAGTAGATGCGTATACTGTAGAAAGAACAAAAACTTCTAACACAGGTTATGTTAGATTTAATGTAATAGATTCTACATCAAGATCGTATGATTTATATCAAAACTCAGCCGCTATCATTAACGCCCTTAAGCAGGCTGTCATTGATAAGGACGCAAGCTCAGATGTTTCAATGTATGACGCTGCCCTGGTATCCGGGAGCACTTTGAGTTTTACCCAGGCGGTTTCTATCAATGAAGACGGAATCGTGTCTGTAACCCGTGAATATAATAGCCTTGGCATTACTCAGGAGATTACAGGATTAAGAGTATCTGCTGATGCAGGCAGTATAAACGATGGAATCTGGTCAGCTTTTACAGTAGACGCCGGGACAGAAAATGCCCTTTTGCCGTATTCAAATTCTAATGTGAGTTATCAGGCCTTGCAATATGGCATTGGTATTGGTATTGTCGAAAATAACGTAGAATTAAAATTAGTTAATCCTCCTGATAATCCGACAATATCCGGCGTTACTCCTAATTATATGGCTGATCCCACAGGAGTATTCCTTGCCAGCGGCGAATCGCCTCTCATGATTACCATGGATGCTGACAGCAGTGAAATCAGTTATATATTAAAGGAGACTCAGGCAGGCGCAGTCGCTCTCTATAAGCCTGAAGAAGAAGTTACGCTGGATAAGATCAGATTCGTATCTCACGAGACTGATGAGGAATTATACGTTGAATATAAAGGCGAAGCAGTAGTTGTTTATATGATAGACGCTAAAGGCGTAGAGACGAGTATTGAATTAATTGCTGATAAGGCTTATGCAACAACCAGAGTTGAGCCAAGGCATAGCGTCGAAATGGAAAGCGTCCTATACGAAGATGAAACAGGAACCGCTACAAAAACAATACTCGTCCAGCTAAAAGAGAACGCGAGCAATGCCCTAAATGTTAGTTTGTCTTTGGCAGGGAATGTCATAAACAGGGTAATAGAGTTCCTGAAGCTTAGAATGGAACAACTGGGTTCAGGTGTAAATAATTTTATAGAACAGGCAGGCGGCCTGGATAAAGTAGCAGATTGGCTCAAGAGAATGGGAACGTATGTAATTAATTGCGCCGTAAGAGCGCTTTATAATACATTCAGTAAACTGGGCGTCAGTGTCTCTATGGAAGACATAGCGGTAGAGACTATATTGAGTGATCTTTCATCCGGCAGGATAAGCCCTGACCAGTCACCTATATTGTATACTTCTTTCTATACTTTGCATAAAGTAGCTTATTCCAAAGGCATGGACCTGAAACTATATAACATAAGCGTGGAAGACCTTGAAAGCATAGAAGGGCCTTATATAGCCCAGGTAGGGGGAGACCACGCGATAGTCATAACAAAGGTCGAGAACGGCATTGTTTCATTGATAGAATCAGACGGGAAGCTTTACAATGTTTCCATAGAAGAATTTGCGGAGGAGTTTAATGGTTTTATACTTTCTAATAGAGGCCCTCCCGGAGCAGAAGAAGTTATTCTTCCTTTAATCTCTCCTATTACAGCCGCGGGAAAAACACTTCCGCCTGAACCTCCTGTTCCGGCTGATCCCGAATGGACAGAAGGCGCTAAAAACTGGACAAATATAACTACTACTTCTCTTGACGGGTCATATACCAGGACAGATTCATGGGTAGAATATGAATACAATGCCAATGGAGTTCTTATAGGCGCCAAGGGTGGCGCTCTTACATGGGGCAATGACATCTTCGGCAATACCTATTATGCCAGGCGCACTGATATATATACTATTGTGTTGGGAGAGACAAAGATAGAAAGTTCTGTAACTGTTACAGACAGTGTTAATATCGACGGCACAGAAAGCATTTCTGTCGGCATAATGAATTATTCTTATGATGCTTCCACAGGCACATTAGTCTCCGCGGATTGCACGGGAACCATATCTTTTGATAAATTTTCCAAAACAGAAGGCGAACTGGATGAAGACGATCTCGCTATGATCGAAGAATGGATTGCTGAAGGTAAATTCGCAGGGTATCTGAGCCTTCTGGACACAGATAACAACGGTAATAATGATACAGTGGCTATTAACGCCGCTAATTTGACCGTAGGAGACGATATATTCGGCAATCCTTTTACCGGGATTTTAATAAATATCTATGCGATTATCCAAGGTGAAGCCAAGGTCAGAACTTCCGTAACAATAACAGATGCTACGGCGTTTGACGGTAACATTACCCACGCAATAGCCACGACTACATATGAATATACTGACGGCACAGAGACAGACGAAGAATTGCCAGCTGAATATTTCAATCCTGACGGAACATTGAAAGACGAATATTTAGATGCTGACACGGGCGAATTAAAAATCGGCATCATAAAGCATATTGATAGTGACTCAATCACCGAAGGTCAGGATATTTTTGGCAGCGCTTATACCTCTACTACCATAAATACATATACCTTTATAGAAGGCCAGCCCAGGGTATTATCAGCAGAGACAACCAGGACTGATGAGACATTTATGGGGATTACGGCGAGTTCAGTTTCTTATATGGAATATGAATATGGTTCTTATGTAGATCCTGAGACCGGAAGAGAATCAGAGATATCTGTCATAGGCGCGACAGGTTATACAGACGCTTCAGGCAGAGATGTATTCGGCGGGACATACAATACCCATACTGACAATATTTACGCAATAGAAAAAGGTCAGCCTGTTTTGGTAAGCGCTAATTCAACTACTGCGGGAGGGAGCCTTGACCTGTTCGGATGCCCCAATGATACACAGTCTGTTGTAACATATGTTTATTCTGAGGTAACCGGTATAGACGGAAGGACAACATCTCTCGCGACTTCTACGATAACCACCAACAAATTCGCGGGAGAGGATATATTTGGTAATAGCAGGGAATCTACACAGTCCCAGATTATTGCTTCAGATTATGGCTTATGTGATTTTATAGATCCTCGTACCGGAGAGCCTGTAAGCTACTGGGGTATCATAAATGCCGTAGAAACAGTTCCTATGGTGACCGCTGGAATAGATACTTTCGGGAATAGCTTTACTGTTGTAAGTACTAATACATTTGAAGCAGGCGGAGAACATTTCGGTAAAAATGTCGGCACCAGAGTATCAACTGTCACTACCGGTAAAGATATGTTCGGCGCTTCATACACAACTACCTCTAATACTACAAATACGTATGCTCTTCAGAGTGACGGTAATGGCAAATACGCGTACCTGACCAGCACTGCTGTTACAGAAACAAGAAATGTAAAAGAAGATATTTTTGGGAATAACAACAGTATAGTTTCTCCGGAAAAAGTCACAAATACTTACGGGATAATTTTTGCTCCCGATAGTCTTCCTATCTGGGGAGTAACAAGTGCTGTCGGAACTAATCCGCTTGTTACGGAAGGCGTAGATATATTTGGCAATAGTTTTACTACCACTACTACAAATCAGATATATGAGTGTAAATATGGTGTACCGGTAGCTACAAAGGTAATCACTGAGACAAGCGGAACAAATTTGTTTGGCTCAGAATATTATTCTAAATCAGAATCCATTAATACGCCTGAGCTTTATACTGAATCAAGCGGCCGCATGGCTTATATGATAATGTCTTCAGTTAGCACTTCAGTGGACAATTGGAGTGAAGACATCTTCGGTAACAAGACAACTCTTACACAAGGCTCAGTAGTAGTAAACACCTACTCTAAAACAACCGGTCCTAACAACGAAACCATCTGGGGCATAGTAAGCGCGAATGAAAC